>JBGTDB010000224.1:0-2626 GCA_041748515.1 Phycisphaerae bacterium | reverse complement strand
TCGGTCGAGAATCTGCCGTCGCTCCACGCCGATCTGCTATTCCATGACGCCACCGGAGCGCTTGTCGGGTGGATGGAGGATATGGAAGTAACGTGTAGCAGGGCGCTCAATCGGCTCAGCCAGATGCGCCCCCGAATCTACGGAGCGGAATCATGACGCCTCCGAAAGGCCAATTCGGGAATGGTGCGCCCCCCACCGATGCCCGCGATGGCGTGGCCATCGTCGGCATGGCCTGCACATTCCCCGGCGCCCGCAATCTAAAGGAGTTCTGGCACAACATCGTCAGCGGCATCGACGCGATCAGCGACGTTCCGCCGCAGCGCTGGGATCCGGACGTGTACCACGATCCGCACGGGAGAGCAGGAATCTATTGCAAGCGCGGCGGCTACATTGGCACGTCGTTTACGTTCAATCCGCTGAAATGTGGCACGATGCCCATCGCCGTCGAAGGCGCCGAGCCGGAACAGTTTCTCGTCCTCCGCGCGGTCTATGAGGCCCTTCAGGATGCGGGTTACATCGATGGCGGCGCGCTGCCCGGCGAGCGCACGGCCGTCATCCTCGGGCGCGGCAACTATCTCGGCGCAGGAGTGACCGGGTTGGTCCAGCGCGGAATGATTACGGAACAGACGATTCAAGTGCTTCGATCGCTACACCCGGAGTTCACGCCTGCTGATTTGGAGGCCATTCGGGGCGAACTCCAATCGAGCCTGCCGTCATTCGGGCCGGATGCCGCGCCGGGCCTGATTCCCAATATGGTCAGCGGGCGCTTGGCCAACAGGCTCGATCTGAACGGCCCCACCTATACCGTCGATGCGGCCTGCGCCTCGTCGCTGATCGCCACCGAAAACGCCGTGCGCGGCCTGCTGAGCGGTCAGTTCGACGCGGCGCTGACCGGGGGGATTCATCTGTTTGCCGATGTTTCGTTTCTCCACGTTTTCTGCGCCATGGGGGCCCTTTCCCGTGGCTCGACCATCCGCCCGTTTGACGCCGAGTGCGACGGAACGATCCCCGGCGAAGGTGTCGGCATCCTGTTGCTCAAGCGGCTGGCCGATGCCGAACGGCACGGCGACCGCATTTACGCTGTCATTAAGGGCGTCGGCACGAGCAGCGACGGAAAGGCCACCAGCCTGACGGCCCCGCGCATCGAGGGCGAGGTTTTTGCGCTTAGGCGGGCGTATGACATGGCCGGGATTGAGCCGACTACGGTCGGACTGATTGAGGCCCACGGAACAGGCACGCCAGTCGGCGACACCACGGAACTGGAGGCGTTGCGCGAGGTCTTCGGGGTACGCCCTACACCCCGCTGCCCGAGCCGCGGACTTGATCCGAACCGCCGCCCTGTGGAAGCAGGCCAGCCCGGCCATGGATTGATCGCCTTGGGTTCGATTAAGTCGATGATCGGCCACGCCATGCCCGCCGCAGGTGCGGCCGCGATGATCAAAACAGCCCTGGCGGTCTATCACGGAGTCCTGCCACCCTCACTGAACTGCCGCAATCCGCACGCACTCCTGCGCCGCCAAGAAAGCCGGTTATACCTGAACGCGAAACTGCGGCCGTGGATCAACGGGGCGGCCCATCCGCGCCGGGCGGGCGTCAATGCCTTCGGTTTCGGCGGGGTGAACGCCCATGTCGTCCTGGAAGAGTATCGGGGAAGCGGCGAAAGGCGAGAAGCAAACAGGGAATTCAGAGTTCGAGGTTCACAATTAAGTAAATCCGCAGACCTCGGGAACTGCGCCGCAAAGTCCGGTCGGACAGGCTATGAGATGCTGCTCCACGAGTGGGACGCGGAACTCGTCATTATCGAGGGTGAAACGCGCGATGCTCTACTCGCCCACGTTCGAAAGCTACTCAACTATGCGGACAACGCCACAAGCGTACCGCTAAGCGATATCGCGTTCACGTTAAATACTTCGATTTCTGGAGCGGAACACCGGCTTGCCATTGTTGCCTCGAGCGTGGCAGACCTTTCGGCCAAGCTCGAGTACGCCGCCGGGCGATTGGCCGACCCGAGTTGCGTGCGGATTAAAGACGGCAAAGGAGTCTATTATCTGCACGAATCATCATGCCGGAGCGGGAAAGTGGCGTTCCTGTTTCCCGGTCTCGGAGCACAATACGTCAACCAGTTTTCCGACCTGTGCATCCACTTTCCCGAGATTCGCGGGTGTTTTGATGGGGTCGAGCGGGCTCTGCTACCGCTATTCGGTTCCCCTGTTTCCTCCGACATCTTCCCGCCGTCGACGATTTCTTACGGGGATGCCGCGACCGCTGAGCTTCGACTCGCAAGAAATGAGCGGGCCAATCCCGCGGTCATGGCGGCCGACGGGGCAATGTTCCTTCTGCTTGACCGGCTCGGCATTAAAGCTGACATGATGACCGGGCACAGCTCCGGAGAGTGGGTCGTGCTCCCGGCATCCGGCATGATCGGCGTAGACGAATTCGTTTCGAGTCTGAGCAAGCTCGCCGCAATGTGGCAACGGCTCGAAAGTGACAACGCCATCCCGAAAATGGTCATGCTGGCCGTTGGGACCGATCGAGAGACGATAGCCAAGCTCGCCGACGAAATCGGGCATCCCATTGAGCTGGCAAATGACAATTGCAAACACCAGGTGGTCGTTGTGGTTGCACC
>JBGTDB010000223.1:0-3733 GCA_041748515.1 Phycisphaerae bacterium | reverse complement strand
CATCGCCTGCGTGTTCACGTTGTGCCTTTTCATGGGCTTCGGCAAGCGCCGCTGTGAGATCGCCATGATCGGCAACGTCGACGAAATCGCCGAGCATCGCCGGACGTTATTGCGCTATACGCCCGATTTGCTGAACCATCTGATTACGGTGTCGGCCGGGATCGCGGTCATCACGTTCCTACTCTATACGCTGGATACCGGCTCGCACCCCAGCCCGTTTCAAAAGCAGCACCTGTTCTTCACGTTGCCGCTGGTCATATACGGCATCTTCCGCTTCGCCATGTTGACCGAGTCGGGTCTTTACACCGGCCCCACCGAAATCGTCCTCAAGGACCGGGCACTGCTCTGGACCGTCATACTGTGGACGGCCTGTGCCATTGTCGTTGCGTACCAGGTTGCATTTTTCGGACCCGCAGGACTCGAAGGGCTCTTCGGACTTGGAGTCTTCAAGTGACGCCGCAGGCTTCCGGCTCACGGGCACGAATTGGGGCGAGTGTGGAATCGGATATTCAAACCTGATAAACTGCTAGGAAATGAGACAAGTCCTGATCTATCCTGATGTCGAAGACGGCGGCTGGGTGTGTGAAGTGCCCAGCCTGCCCGGCTGCGTGGCTCATGGGTCCACCAAGGAGGAGGCCAAGCGTGACGCCTGCAATGCCATCGAAACCTGGATCGACGCCGCTCGACACCTCGGCCGAGAAATCCCCGAAGACAAGTTAAGTGCGGAAATCTGCGTGATATAACCTTATCTTCAGATGAGTCCATATGGCGATTTTTGAGCACCATATTGATACGTATTAATTAGGGTGATGGAATTCTGCGTCATGTCTTGGCGTGATGCTGGGTCGCGCGGAACGGTTCGAGCAGGTCCATGATTCGCCGCATGTTTGCCGGAAGAGGGGCTTCAAAGGCAATCGGCTTTTCCAGGATGGGATGCATCAGCGCGAGTCGGCGGGCGTGGAGGGCCTGGTGCTCGATCAACGGCTCGGCACTGCCGGTTCCCGTCAGATCCAGTTCGCTGATCTTTCTCCCTCCGTAGAGCGTGTCGCCGACGATCGGATGCCCGATGGACGCCAGGTGTACGCGCAATTGATGGGTGCGGCCGGTGCGGGGAAACAGCTCGACCGCAGTGTAGCCCCGGATTCCGTGGGCGGCTCGCTTGAGACCGGATTCGCCCGTCGAGCAGCGGTAACGGGCCTGAACGCGATATTCCGTGATCGCCTCCTTGAACATCGCCTGCCGCGGAGGCATGGCGCCTGAGATGGCCCGGCCCAGGCCGGCCTCTCCATTGGGGAGGATCATGCGCTGGGTCGTTTCAGGATGCGGGGCCAGCGGCTTGTTGATCACGTCGCCGTCCAGGGACACAACGCCCTCACTGATCGCGAAGTATTCCTTGCGAACCGTGCGCCGCTCGAATTGCAGCGAAACCCGCCAGTGAGCCTCGTCGGTCTTGGCGATCAGCATCACGCCGGTAGTGTTCTTGTCCAGGCGATGGACGATTCCGGGGCGAAAAGGGTCTTCGCCGTGGCTCAGCGAGTGAGCATGAAACGCGACGGCATTGGCCACAGTTCCGCTTTGGGCGGCGTGGGCAGGGTGACAGACGATCCCCGCGGACTTGTTGATAATCAGAATCCACTCGTCCTCGTAGAGAATCTGCAAGGGGATGTCTTCGGGGATGACCTCACTGGGCGGTGGGGGAGGCAGTACAATCCGCACCACGTCCTGATCCACTGGTTCGTAGCTGGCCTTGGTGGGCAGGCCGTTGACAGTAACCAGTCCCTGCTTGATGTACCGCTGAAGAATCGTGCGGGAAATCCGCGGGTGAAGCCCGTGAAGATACTTGTCGAGCCGTTTGCCGGCCGACCGCGGCCGAACGCGATGCTCGACGATTTGATCGGTCGGATCCTCTTTTGGTCCAGTAAAGGGACCGAGGTCGTCCCCTTCGGCCTCGAAGTCCGCTTCCGGCGGCGTCTCAGCGTTGAATTGGCGGATTTCGCTTTGGCCCATCGGTCGATGCCGTGCGTTTGAGACAGGAGTCCGGCGATGCGGCGGCTATAGGCGTCGCCGGCCGCGCTTGGGTCGAAACTTCGCTGCCAGCGTTCTTGGTGGAGCGGCCGTCGCCGTGGCCGATCCTGACTCGGCGGGCGCGTACCTGCTGGTCGGGCGGGGACGAGCGGGCGCTTCTTCGCGGACCGCAGAGGGCTCGAAACCAGCCACGATTCGTGCGGGAATCTCGCGGTTAATCAGGGCCTCGATCGTGGTCAGTTCTTTGCCTTCTTCACGGGTGACGAAGGTGACGGCCACGCCCTTGGCCCCCATTCGCGCCGTTCGCCCGACACGGTGGACGTAGATTTCCGCGTCGCGCGGCACATCGTAATTGTAAATATGCGACACGGCGCTTACGTCGATGCCGCGGGCCGCAAGATCGGTGGCCACCAGAATCCGAATCTGATGCTTACGGAACCGATTCATCACTCGATCGCGTTTTTGTTGAACGAGGTCGCCGTGAATCTCGGCGGCTTCGATGCCGGAATCGTGCAGTTTCTTGGCGAGCTTGCGGGCGGCGTGCTTGGTATTGCAAAACACGATAGCGATGGGCGGATCGTGCTCGTCGAGCAAGAGCCGCAGGAGGCGGAATTTGTCCCGCCCTTCGGCCGTAACGTACGACTGATCCACTTCGTCCACGGTCATTCGGTCCCGCGAGACGTTGACCTCGAGCGGGTCGCGCATGTACTGCCTGGCCAGTCGCTTGATGTCATCGTCAATCGTGGCCGAAACGAAGATCGTCTGATGCTCGGACTTGATTCGGGTCAGAATCGATCGAATGTCTTCGCGAAAGCCGATGTCCAGCATTCGGTCCACTTCGTCGAGCACGGCGAACTTGATTTCCGCGATGTTTAAGACCCCGCGCTGAAGAAAATCCATCACGCGGCCGGGCGTGCCGACGACAAAGTGCGGCTTTCGGCCGAGGTGGTGCAACTGCGTGGCGACCTTCTGACCGCCGTAAACTGCGGCGATGTTAAGATCCGCGAACTCGGCCAGCCGACGTAACTCTCCGGCGACCTGGACGGCCAGCTCGCGCGTGGGCGTCAGGCAGATCGCCTGAAGACGCTGCGTGGGGTCGAGCTGCTGAAGTACGGGCAGTCCGAAGGCGGCCGTCTTACCCGTACCGGTTTGTGCCTGGCCGAGAATATCCCGTCCGGACAGCGTGTGGGGGATCATCTGCGTCTGAATCTCAGAGGGCTCCGAAAAGTTCATTTTTCGAAGCGCTTTCAAGAATCGGATTTCGATTCCCAGATCGGCAAACAACTGGGGTAGGTCTAATTGCTTTTGCATGCGAGTGTAGGTGACGCGCTCCTATTTATTTCCACCGTCAAATATAGCGGCGACCGATCGAAATGTAAACGGCACCTTTGGGCCCGGCAGCCCTAAATATCCGGGTGATCCAGTTTCCGCAGGTAAACCACGGGTGCGTCGTCGACGTAACCGGCCCGTCGGAACACCCTCAGGGAAGACTCGTTTTTCGGCTCGACGAGGGCCGCGACAATGCCAATGCCGCAGGCGCGGATGGCGGCGTCGCAGGCGGCGATAAGCCCTACCGCAAGACCCTGTCGCTGTTGGTCGGGGTGAACGGCCAGCCGGTTAATCCACCCTTTTCGCCCGTCGTGGGTCCCCAGGACCACCCCGACGATGCGGCCTTCGGCCGATGTGGGGCCGCCGTCCGGTTCGCCTG
>JBGTDB010000222.1:0-6002 GCA_041748515.1 Phycisphaerae bacterium | reverse complement strand
GCAGATCACGACGTGGAAGGGCGCGATCGACATCGGCCAGATGATGCCTTTGTCGTCGTTGCCGGATTCGATGGCCGCGGCCACGATACGATTCAGGCCGATGCCGTAGCAGCCCATGATGAACGGCCGGGCCTTGCCATTCTGGTCAAGGCAGGTCGCCTCCATGGAATCGGAATACTTGGTGCCGAGTTTGAAGACGTGGCCGATTTCGATGCACTTCTTGAAGACCAGCGGCGAGCCGTTGGGGGCCCGGTCGCCGGATACGGCCGTGCGAATATCCGCGACCTCGGCAAGCGGGAAGTCGCGGCCGGGCTCGACCCCGGTCAGGTGATAGTCGGTCTTGTTGGCCCCGGTGACCGCGCCCTGCATGATGCTGACGGCCTGATCGACAAGAATGCGGGCCTTCAGCCCGACCGGCCCGGCGAAGCCCACGTCGGCGCCGGTGACCTTGCGAATCAGGTCGGACTCAGCCTGTCGAAGCATACCGACCCCGGCCGCGCGGCGGAGTTTGGATTCATTGACCTCGTGGTCGCCACGAACCAGGGCAATCAGCGGCTCGCCGTCGGCCGTTTCATAGATGATCGTCTTGATCATCCGTGCCGGCTCGCACTTGAGAAACCGCGAGACCTCGTCGATGGTCCGCAGCCCGGGCGTGTGGACCTCCGCGGGCTGTCCGCTTGCTTCGTGCCTTCGTGCCTCCGTGCCTTCGTGCCTTGAAAGCGGAGCCACTTCCGCCCGTTCGAGGTTGGCGGCGTACGATCCGTCTTCGGCCTGCACCAGCCAGTCTTCGCCCGCGTCGGTAGGGACCATGAATTCGTGGGAAGCGTCGCCCCCGATCGGGCCGGACTCGGCCTCGACCACGACATAGGGGAGCCCGCAGCGACTGAAGATGGCGCAGTAGGCGTCGTACATCTTCCGGTAGCCCTCGTCGAGCCCGCCCGGACCTTCTTTGGTCAGGTGAAATGAGTAGGCGTCTTTCATCAGGAATTCGCGCGTGCGAAGAACGCCGCTCTTGGGCCGGGCCTCGCCGCGGAACTTCGTCTGAATCTGGTAGAGATTGACCGGAAGCTGCTTGTAGCTGTTCAGGTAGGCCCGAGCGATCTCGGTGATGACCTCTTCATGCGTCGGACCGAGGACGGTGCGCGAGCGCCAGTCGTCGCCGCTGCCGCCGAGGCGAATGAGTACGTCGCCCATGGCCGCGGCCCGGTTGGTCTGCTCCCACCATTCCAGCGGGTGCATCGCCGGCATGTTCAGCTCGATGGCCCCGGCCCGGTTCATCTCCTCGCGGACGATGGACTCGACCTTGCGGAGGGTGCGATAGCCTAGTGGCAGGTAGGTGTACGCCCCGGCGACGACCTGACGGATCAACCCCGCCCGGATCATCAGCCGATGGCTGGGCACGGCCGCATCGGCCGGGGCCTCCTTCGACGTCGGGATGAAAAATTCAGACCATTTCATGCGGGCATGATGGCGGGAGAAAGCAGATACGTCAAAGCGTTCGGAGTCGCGAACCGTTCGCTTGAATGATCCAAGCAGGCCGAACAAAGGAACCGGTCAACACATCGCCCGCACAGCGGTCGCGCCGGCACGTTTCAAGGACTGAATGCGTCAGTCGGCGGAATCTGTTTGCGATCCGGGCGCTTCTTGCTCAAGGGATCGGGGTCCGGGGTTGGCGTCGCGTTTCCAAACCGTGCAGAAGTTGGCCCCGTCATCCGGATGGCGCCGGGCCAATTCCTGACAAATTCGCCGCCAGCGCCGCGGAAGCCGGCCTTCGTAAAACGGGCCCATGAACGCGTAGGTCCGTACATACAGGAGTTTCCACCGCCCGCGCAGCTCATCGGCCAGTAGTTTGAAATCCAGCCCGCGCCCGGCGGCCGCCTCGGCCTCGCTGTGCGGAACGTGAAAATCGACCATCCGGGAGACGATTGACTCGGGCGGGCAGCTTTGAAAAAGCCCCACCTCAACAGCCCGGCGAGCCGCGAAGTGTGCCGGCGAGCTTCGCAGACCGAGCAGCGCTCGTGCCCGATTCCAATAATTCGCAGGGGTTAGGTATCGGCGCCAACGCCGCTCGCCCCGGAACCGGTCGAGTTCGGCAACGCATTCAGCGTTTCGATAGTAACGGGCGGAAGGCTCGTGTCCTGCAATCCACACCGCGTCTTCGGCGATGACCGATTCAATTTGCCGCAATGTGGCCCAAATGTCCGGCAGGTGATGGAGCAACGAATTGGTCGCCACCAGATTGTAATTCTGATCGTTCGTCTCGCCGGAAACCTCCCGCCAGTTCTGGGTGAGCCGCACCGCCGCAAACAGCGGCGAGATGTTTCGGCGGCATTCATCGAGCATTTCCGGTGAGAGGTCGAAGCAGGTGAGTCCCGACACGCGGTCCTGCGGGAGATGCTTGAGCAGACACCCGGCCTCGAACCCCGTCCCGCATCCATAGTCGAGTATTCGGATCGGGCCTTGCGGCAACGCCGCCATGGCCGTGTTGATCAAATCCGACCAGACGCCCGGCAGTTGTTTGTGAATCTCGGCGTGCTTCCGATCGTAGTCTTTTGCTTCGCAGGCGTGGTAAAGCCGATTGAGTTCTTCAATGAGTTGCGGCTGCGGTCGCGTCGGGCCGTAGGGAGCAATCTGCCGCGCAAGCCATTGAGCATTGTCGGTTGTCATCATTCAGCCGGGAAGCGGTAAGCGGCGCCTCGAAGTCGGGGCGATTTCGGTTGGGGCCCATTTCGATTCCGGAGTGAATGGCTTTGACCATTCCACGCGGGCATGATGGCACGGTACACTAGGCGATGCAAGCGGAACTTTTTCAAGGACTGGCGGCGGGGCGGCCGTAGAGGGACGATTGCATTCATGGTGCGTGCATGTCGAGATAGAGGGAATTTGGAGGATTCCGAGGACTTGTACTGTCTTCACTGCGGGTACAACGTTCGCGGGCTCCCGGGGGATCCGGTGCGCTGCCCGGAATGCGGGAACGATAACGCGATCAACGACCTTGAGGTTCCCAGTAAGCTGATTCGCCGGGCCCTTCGTGCATTGGAAACCGGCGCGGCGCTTTGCGGCGCGAGCACGGCCACCTTGGCGCTTTTTGTGCTTCCGTTTTCTGCGGCTGCTGCAAGTGTATATTTGGATGATGACATAATCCTTTACGTCTGGTCCTTTCTGTTTGCCGTCACGCTGGCTTGCGCGGGGGCGTTGGTCGCCGGCATGCGCCGATTCCGGGCATCGTGCGGCGGCAATCCCCAGTGGCGGAACGCGCTATTAGGTTTCGTATGTCTCTCGTGCCTGATCGCGGCGCTAGCGTGGACGGCTTTGGCCATGGGAGTGATCTGCATCGCCATGTTTTTCTTCGGAGTAGGACTCCCACGGCCGGTCGCCTTGTTGTTAATGGTTGTCGCCTATGCTCTGTTCGCGGCGGGCGTCTTGATCTACCAATACGCTCGGCGCTCCATTCACCGGCTGCAACGAGAGACGGCCGCTCGCCTGGCGCGTTCTCGCTGGATGTCGGTCGAACCTGAAGTTGCAGAGCATTGACGGGTGGCTACGGTCACCAAATGCATCCTCCCTCGGTTGCCACTCGGGTGTAGATTCCAGCGATGCACCACGTACAGTTGATATGGCCAGATCGCAGAAGGAATGACCGCCAAGTGCAAACCCTTGCCGATTATCGGGCTCGGAACCGGGACGCCGCTGTTCCGCCGGCCCTGGGAAATCTCAAGAAATCATCCAAAAAGGTCTTGACTCCTATAGGAGTGTTGGTACACTCCTAGAAGAGTGCCAAGGAGTTGCTGGATTGGCTAAGAAGAAACCGCGTGCGTCGAGCCCGGTGACGCTCAAAATCCCCAAGGAGCTTTACGACAACCTGTCCAAGCTCATCGAAGGGACGGGATTTCGTAGCGTCACCGAGTTTGCGATTCATGTGTTGCGAGATGTGGCGTCCGGAGGAGAGCTGCGAGAGGAAGACACTGGGCTGTCAGCCCGCGAAGTCCAACTTGTCCGAGAGCGACTAAGGGCTCTCGGCTACTTGGAGTAATTGCGGGTTTGATGTGTTTCGGTTTCCGATTTCGGCCGCGTGGGGGGTTTGCGCGGAAGGCTGACACTGCCTCTATTCGGAATGAAATAAACCATAGCGGCTTCGCACCAAGACAAGACCTGGAGTTTGAGATCATGTTGCTTTCCTGTCGATGTTGTAGCTTCCAATAACTTCGCTTTATCCGATTGGACACTGAATCTCTCGGCGTTTTGTCATTCATAACCGCAGGCCCAAAGTCGGGCCATGCGACAACCGTTGTGGCATGCGCACCAACAGGAAATTGAGGAAGAAAATGAGAATTGCAACACCCCTCGTCATAGCTTTCGCGATCGTTATCGGTATGGGGCATCAAGGCGCGTCGGCTCATGATGTCACCCTGCTGAACGTTTCGTACGACCCGACACGCGAGCTGTACCGCGAATTTAACGAGGCGTTCGCCAAACATTGGAAATCAAAAACCGGCAACACAGTCACTATTCAACAGTCACACGGCGGGTCAGGCAGCCAGGCCCGGGCGGTGATCGACGGGTTGGAGGCGGACGTGGTGACGCTCGCTCTTGCCTATGACGTTGACGCGATAGCCGAACATGCAAGCCTGCTGCCGAAGGACTGGCAGGGGCGGCTGCCGCACAACAACACCCCCTATAGTTCGACCCTGGCATTCCTGGTTCGTAAGGGCAATCCAAAAAACATCACAAATTGGGACGACCTGATTCGGCCCGATGTGAAGGTGATCACGCCAAACCCCAAGACGTCGGGCGTGGCCCGGTGGAACTACCTGGCCTTCTGGGGGTTCGCGCTGCGACAGGAGCTTGGCAAGGATTTCGAGGCGAAGCTGAACAGCCCAAACCATGCCAAGGAGGTTGAGGCCGCGCATGCAATAGCCCAGCAGTTTGTGGCAAAAATATATCGGAATGTGCCGGTGCTGGATCGCGCAGCTCGCGGGGCAACCAATACGTTCATTCAGCGGCGGATCGGCGACGTGCTGGTGAACTGGGAGAGCGAGATTCTGCTCGGCGCAAACGAACTGGATGAGGCCGGTCTGGAGCTTGTCGTGCCGCCTGTCGCCATCAAGACCGAGCCGGTGGTCGCCATTGTCGATCGCAACGTGGACCGCAAAAAGACCCGTGATGTCGCCCAGGCGTACCTCGAATACCTTTATTCGCCCATCGGGCAGGAAATCGCCGCGAAGAATTACTACCGGCCGGTGTCGGCGGAGGTTTTATCAAAATACGCCGACCGCTTTCCCAAACTGGAGCTCTTTACCATCGACGAAGTGTTCGGCGGATGGAGCAAGGCCTACGAGAAACACTTTCGGGACGGCGGGACGTTTGACCAGATTTACACGCCGGGGAACTGATTTACAGGCGACGAGGTTCAAGGAGAAACGTATTGCGATTGTGCCTGAGACAACACAGCGTCCTTCCCGGCTTCGGGCTGACAATGGGATTCTCCATGATTTACATGGGGCTGCTGGTGCTGATCCCGCTGGCGGGGCTGGTACTGTTCACCACGAGAATGAGCTGGGGCGAATTCTGGGCGAAGGGCGTGGCCGATCCGCGAGTGCTTGCGGCGTACAAGCTGAGTTTCGGGGCGTCGCTGGTCGCGGGAATGCTCAACGTCATCTTCGGATTTGTCGTGGCCTGGGTGCTGGTGCGTTACCCGTTTCCCGGCAAGCGGTTCGTTGATGCGATCGTCGATCTTCCGTTCGCCCTGCCCACGGCCGTATCGGGGATCGCGCTGACCACGCTCTACGCCCACACCGGATGGATCGGCCGATGGCTTGATCCACTGGGAATCAAAGTGGCCTACACCCAGCTTGGGATTGTGGTCGCGCTGACTCTGATTGGGCTGCCATTCGTGGTCCGGACGCTCCAGCCGGCGCTCGAAGACCTTGAAACGGAAATCGAAGAGGCGGCGGCGAGCTTGGGCGCGACCCGCTTTCAAACGTTTCGCCGGGTTCTTTTTC
>JBGTDB010000221.1:0-5743 GCA_041748515.1 Phycisphaerae bacterium | reverse complement strand
CCCTTGTTGTTCAATTTCGAGCCGGCGCGATCGATCGCCTGCTCAAGTGAATCGGCCGTAATGACGCCGAACGTCGCGGGAACGCCGGTTTTCAGACTGACTCGAGCAATCCCGGCCGCTGCCTGACCTGCAACAAACTCGAAATGCGGCGTCTGACCTCGAATCACACACCCAAGACAGATGATTGCGTGATATTGTCCAGACGAAGCCAGCCGCTGAGCAACCATTGGGATCTCAAATGCTCCGGGCACGTGAACGCAGGTGATGTCGTCATCGCCGCAGCCGTGCTCTTTGAGCGCATTCAGGGCTCCGTTCAGCAGCCTCGAGGTTATGAATTCATTGAATCGGCTCACGACGATCGCGAATCGCCGCCCGTCGCAAGTCAGCTTACCGTGGATTTCGCGGGGCACGTGTAGCTCCGAATAGGATATTCACGTTTGAACGCGCGAGCGTAAAACGATGATCCGCAGCCGTCAATATGCTGCAATCGCAAAGCCAAGACGAGGGTGCATCCCGATCTGGGTGGCCGGAAGCCTCGCCAGTTCAATCCCTGCTGCAACTGATGGTCGTTTGGCCGTTGGGCCTGGAATCTAGTAAGATGGTGAATCTTGGCCAAACCTGGTGACCAAAAGGGGAGATCAAACATGCGGCAAACACTCTGTCTTCGTTGCTTATTCATCGTTGCCATCATCTTCATTGCGACTGCAATGGTCCGAAACGACTTGACGGCGCGCGGCGAAGTGCAACAGGCTCAGATCAACAGCGCACGCGCGGATGATTTGGGTGCAAAGGACATCTCACCACTCGTCGCAGACGATGCGTTCGTTGCTATCGCTTCAACACCCAACGCCATCGTGGCTGAGGTGCGTCGCGATATTTTGAAGCACTCTGCCCGGTTGCGCCGGCCGCTGCACGTTCAAGGGTTTCCCATCTCCCAGACGCAAGCCGTTGATCTGGAGCTCACGCCTTTTTCCGTTGTGGGCAGGAGTTCACGATTCGTTGTCGGCCAACCGGGCGGCCCGGATCGCGCCATCGACTTCGATCCAGAGCGCATTCAGTTCTTTATTGGTAAGGTTTCCGGGAGGCCTGGCTCCCACGTCTACCTTTCCATGAGCGATCTAGCCTCAACCGGATACATCGACATGGGGCTTGGTGCGCCCCGTTTTCGCATTTCGGAGAAAGACGGAATCGGGGCGGCGCTGGCCCGGGGAATGATCTCGGTGTTCGAGGCTCGCGGAGCCACCGGCGGACCGGCCGGAGTTCCATTCTGTGGGGTCAAGGGAGAAAAACTGCGCTTCGGAGACGGCTGGGTTGACAATCCGCCATCCTCATCGTTCGCAACGACGGCCGGCCAGGCAACCTACACCGTCGGCCGCAAGCACTTTGAGCTGGCCGTCGAAACGGACTACGAGTATTTCGCCCTTTTCAATGACGAGACCACCGCCCTGAATTATCTCCTGCAAATGTACGGAGAAGTCAGTTCCATCTACATTCGTGACATCAACGTCCACATGGAAGTCGTCTTCGCTCGACTTTGGAACACTCCCAATGATTTGTTCAACGCGCCGGATGCGATTTTTCAGATCTACCCCTACTGGCAACAGAATATGGGCCATATTCCGCGGGACGCGGTGCAGCTCCTTTCGGGCCGCCGCGATTATCCATACGGCGGCATCGCATTCCTTCGGCAGTTATGCAGCATGAACTTCGCCTTCAGCACTGTGGGCTACGTCCTGGGATTCATGCCCGACCCGACGCGCCCAGACCCCTACAACTGGGACGTTTCGGTTTGCGCCCACGAAATCGGGCATACGTTCGATGCCAGGCACACGCACGACCACGGGCTGGACACCTGCGACGACCCCAATACGACGCCAAGACGCGGATCGATCATGGGCTATTGCGGCCAGACCTGGAGCGGCATGAACGCCAACGAGGACAACTATTTCCACGTGGTCAACCGTCAGGAGATGATCGCCCACGTCAACAATTCACCCTGCCTGGTCAACGATTGCAACATGAATTTTATCGATGATGCGATCGACATCGCGTTGGGAACGAGTCTCGACGTGAACGGCAACGGCATCCCCGACGAATGCGAGGATTGCAACAACAACGGCATTCTCGATCCGCAAGACATCGCCTCGGCGACGAGCCTGGATCTGAACAGCAACGGGATTCCCGACGAGTGCGAACCGGACTGCAATAACAACGGCGTTCCCGATGATCGCGACATTGCCCTGGGAACCAGTCTGGACGTGCAGGGCGACGGCATTCCCGACGAATGCGAAACCGATTGCAACGGCAACTCGATTTCCGATTATCTCGAAATCATCGCCGACATGACCCTGGACAAGAACCGAAACGCCATCCTCGACAGTTGCGAGGACTGCGACGGCAACAGCATCGACGATTTAACGGAGCTTGCAGGCGCACACGGTATATGGGTCGCCAGCGGGCTTACGGATGAGCCGCTCCGCCAGTTTCACGGTTCGGTCGGCGTATTGCTGGCCACGAGCGAAATCGCGGCTCCCGTCGACGAAGGCCAGGACGTGATCATCCTTCCTTCGGGCACTGTACTCGTCAGCAGCGCCGGCGACGATCGCATCGCCGCCTTCGCCGCGGACGGCACCGCCTTGGCCGATTTTGTTTCGTCGGGGTCCGGCGGGCTGGATCATCCGGCGGGCATGGCCATCCATCCATCCGGCGACGTGCTGGTCGCCAGCCGCGAGACGCACAGCGTCCTTCGCTACGACGGCACCGACGGCTCGTTCATCGGCGCGTTTGTTGCTGCGGGTTCCGGCGGTTTGATCCACCCATTCGGACTGACCTATGCCCCGAACGGAAATCTTTTCGCCACCAGCGACGACGACCAGGTTCTCGAATTCGACGGCGACACCGGCGACTTTCTCCGCGTATTCGTGGTCGCCTCAAATAACGGCGGCTTGAGCCACCCCCGCGGCCTGGCCTTCAAGCCCGACGGAAACCTGCTTGTCGCCAGTTTTGGCACCGACCAGGTGCTTCAATATGACGGCCGCACCGGATGGCCGCGCGGAAAGTGGGCGTTTGTCGGCACGGCCACCGCCATCACGCAGGACAGTCCCTGGGGAATCCGCGTCGGCCCCAATGGACACGTCTACGTCACGCGCACCGGCACCGGCGCTCATCCGCACCGGGGATCCGACGATGTCTCCGCCTCACACCTGACCGATGCCCGAATGTTCGAGTACCACGCCTGCACGGGCAATCACCGAAGCACCGTCATCGGAGGCAACGATCACGGCCTCGACTTCGCCACCGGATTCGCCTTCATTCCGGGTTGGGGCATTGATTGTAACCTCAACCAGTTGCCCGATAACTGCGACATCGATTCGGGCTATAGTCTCGACGTGAATGAAAACGGCGTTCCCGACGAATGCGAGATCGACTGCAACAATAACGGCATCTTCGACCGTTTCGACATCTGGCCGCACGGAACTTCGCTAGATTGCAATTGCAACGGGATTCCCGACGAGTGCGACATCGCTTCCAGCTTCAGCGAGGACTGCAACGGAAACGGCATTCCCGATGAATGCGAGCCGGCCATTGATTGCGATGGAAACAGCATTCAAGACATCTGCGACATCGCCCTAGGCAACGGCGAAGATTGCAACGAAAACGGCTTCCTCGACGCCTGCGAGCTGGCCCTGCCGTCGTCGGGCATCATCTTCAGCGAGGACTTCGAAGGCGGCCTGCCCGCCGGATGGACGGCCACGGGCATCTTTCAGGTGACCGGCGACTGCGAAGTGGCCCCGGCCTGCGAGGGAACTTCATGGGCCTATGCCGGGAGCACCACTTCCTGTACCTACGGCAATGGGCAGGCCGGCGCCATTGTCTCGCCGCCGATCCTCATTCCGCCCAACGCCCGTGCCGAGCTGCGCTACTGTTCAGCCCTTCAATCTGAAGCCGGTTTCGATTTCGCGGACGTGGTGGTCAACAACACGATCGTTCGGAGGATCAGCGGCGGAACCGGGATCTGGGAGAATCAAATCGTCGATCTTACCGCGTTCGCGGGCCAATCCGTGACCCTCATGTTCAGACTCGAAAGCGATGTCGCCGTCAGCGGCACGCTAGGCTGGCAGGTGGACAACATTCAGGTATTCACCGAGGCCGGCGCGGAAGACTGCAACGAAAACGACATCCCGGATGTGTGCGAATCGGATCCGGGCTGCTTCCCTTCCGTTCAGCCTGAGCCGGACGGGGTGAACAAAGCGCGGTTCGTTTCGTTTGCGGTTTCGGCCGCATCGGGAAGCGTCGCTACCGCCCTTCGAGTCGAGTTCGATTCCATCGCCTCGCCGCCCGGAGCGCCGACAGGATCGCAGATTCGTTACCTCAATGCCGTCGGCTTTAACGGGGACAACCACGGGGCCATGTCCATTGATTGCCCGGACGTCCCGACGCACTGCCCGAATTTCGCCTGCGCCGTGCTCGGCTGCGAGCCCGAATATCGCGACTGGGCGGCCGAAGTGGCCGCGATTGACCCGATCCATTCGGTGATTCACGTCACCGGAAATGCGGTTGTCCCAAGTTCGACCTATAGCGTGTTGCACGAGGCCGAGGGCGGTGAGACCTCCGCGTCGATGCAAGTCAGCACTGCGGTGTGGGGCGACGTTCTCCCGGCCTTCGGCGTGGTCAACGTCGTGGACCTCGGCGGCGTGAAGGACTGGCTGGTCGAATTCAGCAACGCCCCATGCAAGATGCGGGTGTGGATGCGCAATCCGCCAAACCCGTTCGCCGACGTCAACGTCATTGACTTGGGCAATGTCGGCAACGTCCTCGCAGGCAATATAAACTACCCCGGCCCGGCGATTACGACTTGCCCATAGAGGGTGAAATGTGCTCGAGTGTCAGACCCTATTGGGGCTCTGCGGATAATGGTTCGTTCTTGGAACCAGAGACGGAAGCGGCCATGAAAAAAGGACTTCGGATTCAAGTTTCGCGACCGGCTCGCGGAGTACTGCTGATCGGCGGGTTGGTGTTTGCAACCAGCGCCCTGGGAAAACCGCCCGGCGACGCGGCGGCCGCGCGTAACCAGATCAGGTCTGATACCGCTCGGCAAGTCACCGGCTCCGGAGAACACATCCGTTCCGTGGTGGCCGGGGGCGAGGCGACGTTTGAATTGATGCTCCTTCCAGTCGCCGAATGGCCTGGCGGAACCTACGGCCACGGCGGTGCCTATAGCAACGCCGACATTAACCACAACGTCCTCACCGTCAGTTCCGGTGGATTCCGAGTTTTTTGGAACGCGATGTATCGCAACTGGGATCCCGGATTCGTCGGACCCAATGCCAACGACGGCCGGAACGACATCGAACTGCGAAACATGCAGGGTAAGATCCTTCCCGATGGGCTTTCAAATGGTGTGGGTGGCGATTTGAAACCAGCACATCCAAATTGTAGCAGCGCTCTCAGTTGCGCGACCACTTTCGGGGAGCCTGGATCTCTGTGTGTAGCAACCTTCTGCAACCGCTACTGGAAAAACACGACGGCTGCTCGCGCGCCATTTTTCGGCACTCCCTTTGATCCGGAAACTTGCGGGGCGCCAACTTGGGAGGCGAGCTGTGGTATTAACCCAACGGGTTGTCTCGCCCAATGGTTTGGATCTCACGACCCCGATCAACCTGGCGCCGGAAGATATTGCGGCCAGCGCGACACTGGGGTTCCGCATTACTTCGGCACATTGGCGCTTGACGTACCGGCCGAC
>JBGTDB010000220.1:0-3706 GCA_041748515.1 Phycisphaerae bacterium | reverse complement strand
CCGACGGGCGGATGCCGGAGCCTCGTCGCACACCAACCTGATTAACTTTGATCTGGGCATCGTGCGGCCGGTGTCCGGCGTCGGTGCTCGGGGCATTCTCTATGATGATCGCGGCCCCGGCCGCGGAAGCTGCACGATGGTCTGCCACGGCGTGACCCACGTGAACTTTGAATATGGACGGTGAAAATATGAAGTCCAAGAAAGCCGTGCGAAATATCCTGGTCATTGAACGAATCGTCGTCTTCGCGGCGGTCGCCATCGCACTCGCGCTGCCGCTGGTCGTCGCTGCCGCGAGACAGCCCGATCCAGACCGCGACCAAAGCGAGCCGCGCGACCTCAGCCCGCGCGGTTTCCCGAATGACAGCGAATATGCGGACACTGCCCGCCCTACGCCAGCTTCACCGGATGCTCCAACGTCAACCGACGATCGCCCGCCGGAGATTCCCGTTGAACCGCCCGTCGTTTCATCGGCGCATGACCGCATCGCCGGGGCGACTTCGGGCATCATCGGCGGCGTTCACGACTTCTCGCGGCTCTCCGGCCGTTTTGCCGATGCGTGCAGCGCTTGCCACGTGCCGCACGTGCAGGCCGTCCGCCCGATAGCACGATTACGCCGACCCGAGCCATTACCCGATACCTCGCCCACCGGCCGAGCCGGTTTAAGCCGTGCGATGCCCGGCGGCGGAGCCGGTCTAGACCCCCCGTC
This sequence comes from Phycisphaerae bacterium, assembly GCA_041748515.1. Taxonomy (GTDB): domain Bacteria; phylum Planctomycetota; class Phycisphaerae; order UBA1845; family UBA1845; genus JBGTDB01. The sequence continues at coordinate 3,000 of JBGTDB010000220.1, read as the reverse complement.
GCCCGCCGGCCCGGGCGTTCTCGAACTCTATCGCATCGAGGGCCAGCGGCAGGTTTTTCAGCCTGGCAAGTACATGCCCGGCCCCACCAGCCTGATCTGTCTGAGTTGTCACAATGGCACCGTCGCAACCTCGACCATGAGCACCGGCCATGCCCTGCTCTCCGGCGAGCGTTTCGGCCTCGACCTGTCCGACGACTTTACTTTCCGCGACCACCCCATTGGCGTTCCATACCCGAACGATCCGAGGGAATACCATCCGCAGTCGTTCGTTGAGAAGAAGGGAATCCCGCTGCCCGACGGCCGGCTGGAGTGCATCTCCTGCCATGACCCGCACGATCAGCAAAGAATCGACGCGATGCTGGTGATGTCCAATCGTCGAAGCGCGCTTTGCCTGACCTGTCACAAGAAATGAGCGAATCCATGGTGCGGCGAATTCTCGCGATGATGATTGCGGGCCTGATCCTGGCGGCGCCGCTCTCTTGCGCGACCCCCGAAGCCCGCAAACGATCGCACGCCGAGGCGATCATCGTGCCGACCGATCAGCCGCAGCTTCGATTCATAGTCGTCTCCGGCGATTGGGGCGAAGCGGCGAAAGCCCCAGAAATGTCGTGGTTCCAATGGCTCGTCTACGGCCCCGACCGTCCTCAGCGCCGAATGGGTCTTCGAAACCCGCAGGGGCTCGCCTTGCGGATAAGGACCGAGACGGAATCGAGCGGTCCGCCTCACGCAGAACTGCTCATCGCCGATCAAGGATACCCGGACGTTGCTGCCCTGAATCTTGAAACCGGCAAGCTGCGACGATGGCTCCGAGCGGGGGAGAAACCCTACTGCCCGGTGGCCGTCGCGGCCAGAAGCGACGGGTGCGTCTTCGTGGCCGATACCACCCGTGGGGCCGTTCTCCAATTCTCGCCGGACGGCCGCCTCGAACGACTGCTCTCGCCCAAAGAGAACCGCGACCGAAGCGAGCCGCGGACTTTAGTCCGCGCGGACTCGCGCATTCAGAACCCCGACCGCAAGGGAGCGAAGCCGCTCCCCGGCCGCGGTGAAGAATCCACGACGCCCGCCGGCATAGCCGGTTCAAGCCGGGCTGCGCCCGCCGGCGGAGCCGGTTTAAGCCAGGCGATGCCCGGCTCACCCCATCTCTTTCGCCCGACGTCGCTCCTTATTGTTGACGATTTGATGTACATCGCCGATTCCGGCTCCGGTCGCATCCAACGATTCGATCTGCTTCAAGCGGCCTGGCTCGACCCGATCGGGGCGTCGGCCGCGAATCCGCCGCTGGTTGCTCCGGTCGGTCTTGCGATGTTACCCGATGGAACGCTTCTCGTGGCTGACGCAGTAACCGCCGCGGTCCATCGGATCGGTTCGGAAGGGCAAAGGCTGGGAACCATCGGGAGTCGAGGCCGCGGCCCGTGTCAGTTCGTCCGCCCAATGCAGATCGTCACGACAATTGGCGGACTGATCTTCGTCGCCGACGCCGCCAAGCAAGTCATCGCCGTTCTCAACGAAAGCGGCGAGTGCCTCGGCGAAATCGGCGGGGGTGATTCGATGGGCGAATTGCCGCTCACCCTGCCGACAGGATTGGCCGTTATCAACGACGATTACGTGCCTTTGCTTAGCGAAATTGCATTGAATCGAATAGGATGCCGCCCGTCCGAGTGGGTGGTAGTCTCCGACCCGCTTGGCACAACGGCGATGCGATGGCTCGGGATCTTGCAGGATTGCGATGGGCCCTGATTTGCACACAAGGACGCAAACGCGAGGATGAAAGCAATCGCTCGCCTATTTCCCACAATCGGCGGAGGCGTTTTTAAGCGGGCGCTGTCCACATCGCTTGGCGTGGCCTTTGTCCTGGCTGCTTGGGCCGCCATCAATCCCTTGCGATCGCGAATGGGATGGGGTCTGGACGCCGCACTGGCCGACACCGTGCCGCGCGAGGCCGAGGTAGCGGACTCGGCTCGGCCGAACCCGACAATCAATCCCCATTGGAGCGCGGATTATTGCTTCGAGTGTCACAATGCCGATCAGGGCCCGGAGCCCGTTCGGATCGAATCCTCACGTGTTGATGCCGCGTGCCTCCGCTGCCATGACGGCAGGAAAGCCGTGATGGAGAAGCACCCCATCGGCCGCCCGGCTCGTACCCCCTTCGCGACCGTCCCTCCCGGCTGGCCCGCGCACGACGATCGAATCGGCTGTCTCACGTGCCACGACGCCATGCTGGCGGGCGAGCACTCCGAAAAGACGCGCGGGGCCAACTCGAGCTTCCTTCGAGGGACCGTGCATTCCCGCACGACGGCCTTTTGCGCTCAATGTCACACCGCGCCGGAATACGGACAATTTAATCCGCACCTGGGATCAGGACCGCGACAGAGTGGGCCGGTCGAACGCAGCGAGTTCGATCGGGCCGGTCACATTAGCGCCAGTGATTGCCGCTTCTGCCATGTCGCCGACATGCCCCGCGACGCCCTTGTGCGATCCGGGTCGGCCGATCTGCTCGCCGATGAAATCACGCTGTGCGCCAGTTGCCATCCCAACCACATCGACTTTTTCGAACCGGGGCACATCGGGGCGACGACGCCGGTCGACATGATCGCCCGACTTTCCGAAAAGCGCGGTTGGTCCGATGCGGGCGCGGGCGATCGTTCGGATTCGGCTTCGAAGGTTCTGGAGCAACTGCCCCTGGGGCCGGACAACCGAGTCGTCTGCTCGACCTGTCACAACCCGCATCCGGCAGGTCTGTTTCCGGAGGGATCGATCCTCGCCATGGGCGCGCTCGAGCTGAGGCCGGACGATCATGTAGGGACGCGGGCTCGAACGGGCTTTAGTTCACTTCGCATCCCTTCCGCCGCGTTCTGTACCGAGTGCCATTTTTCTTCTGCTGAACCGATGCGAGACACCAGATCGCTCCGAGATTCAACGCTGCAAGATGAGGACAGACTGCGAAACTTCCGTGGGTCAGGGGATGATTCCGAGCCGCGACCGTGAGGGAGCGATTAGAAG
>JBGTDB010000219.1:0-6818 GCA_041748515.1 Phycisphaerae bacterium | reverse complement strand
TTGCCGCCAAACAGCAGGGCAAGAAACCCCGCGACCTCGCTCAGCAGATTATCGAAAATCTCTCCCTGGACGATCTATGCAACCCGCCGGAAATTGCCGGTCCGGGCTTCCTCAATTTTCGGCTCAAACCCGAATTCCTCTCCCGGCTTCTTGAGCCGATCCCCCCGGCCCCCCGCCCGCCGGTCGGCGAACGGGCTGATCAGAACCGCGACCGCGAGGGAGCGGAGTGTCTGTTTCCCGACCGGCTCGGCATCGCCCCGGCCGCCGTTCCCCAGGTCGTGGCCGTGGACCTCTCCAGCCCCAACCTGGCCAAGGAAATGCACGTCGGCCACTTGCGCAGCACGGTCATCGGCGACTGCATCGCCCGGGTGCTCGAATTCCAGGGCCACACCGTCCACCGCGAGAACCACGTCGGCGACTGGGGTACGCAGTTCGGCATGTTGGTCGCCTTTCTGCGCCGGACCAGGCCGGAGGTCGTCGATCAACCCGACGCCCTGGTCATTTCCGATCTCGAATCCTTCTACGTGCAGGCCAAGTCACTCTTTGACGCCGACGACGACTTCAAGACCGAATCGCGCGAAACCGTCGTCGCCCTCCAGCGCGGGGACGAAACGGTCCGGCGAATCTGGAAGGCCTTCTGCCACGAGTCGCTTCGCCATTGCCACGCGATTTACGAACGCCTCGGCGTGCGGCTCGAAGATCGCGGCGAAAGCTCTTATGCCGACCTAATGGACGAGGCCATCGTCCGGCTGGAACAGATGCAGGGCGATGAGCAATTTGGTGTCCGCGAAAGCGAGGGCGCCCTTTGCGTCTTCCTCGACGGATTCACCACTCGCGACGGCGAGCCCTTACCGTTGATCGTGCGAAAATCCGACGGTGGCCACAACTACGCCACCTCCGACCTGGCCACCATCATCGACCGCGTCGAGCGCCTCGGGGCCACGCGAATCATTTACGTGGTTGGCATCGCCCAGAAGCAGCACTTTGACATGCTCTTTGCCGCCGCTCGCAAGGTGGGCTTCGTTTCGGAGGGAATTTCGCTGGAACACATCGGCTTTGGCAACATGCTGACCAGGGACGGCCGCCCGTTCAAGACCCGCGAAGGCGGAACGATCAAACTCAAGAACCTCTTGGATGACGCCGTTGCCCGCGCCCGCCGAATTCTCGACGAAGCTCAATCCGACGAGGACCGCCCGCCTCGCTCCCTGTCGCCCAAGCAAGCCGGGCAGATTGCCGAAACCGTGGGAATCGCCGCGGTGAAATACTTTGACCTTTCGCATTCCTTGACCAGCGACTACAAGTTCGACCCCGATATCATGCTGGCCATGGATGGCAACACCGCCCCGTACATGCTCTATGCCTACGCCCGCATCGCCTCGATCGGCCGCAAGGCCGGCGTGGAGTTTTCCGCACTGGCCCCCGATGCCCCGATCCTGCTCGAGCACCCGGCCGAAGTCGCCCTGGCCAAGAAACTCGCCCAGTTTCCCGACGTCATAGCCACAGTTGGCCGCGAACTACGGCCGAACGTCCTGACCGATTATCTCTACGAGCTGTCCCGCACGTTCAGCCGATTTTATGACAAAAAGCTCGGCGTCCGTGTGATCGACGCCTCTCCCGAGCAAACGCGCGTTTCCCGGTTGCGTCTGTGCGACCTGACTGCCCGCGTCCTGCGGCTCGGATTGGATCTTCTGAGCATTCAAACCGTCGAACAGATGTAGCCCCTCTGGATTTTGACCTCGTCGTCGGCCGCGGGTAATCTGCTCCTTGCGGTTGCGGGTCCGCCGCGACGGCGTGTGGCCGTCGGGTTGAGTTCGCGCCGGCGTCCAATCTGGGAGGGCTGCCCATGTCTCGCCTGAACAAGTGGATGGTTATTTGTGGTCTCGGTGTGTCCTGTGCGCTGATTGTCGCCTTGCCCGTCTATGCCCAGGTCAAGCGCAAGTGCGCCATGTGCAAAACGGAATCCAAGGAGGTCATGGAGAAGTTGCAAAGCGGCAACATGACCCTGACCAAGGCCATTGAAGCCGCTGAAAAGCGATCCAGCGGATTCGCGATTACCGCCTTCACCGAACGGGACGAAGACAAGATTGTCTTCGCGGTGTACTGCGTGTCGGGCGACCGAATCGTCGTGGTCGACGTCGATGAGAACGGAAAGGCCGGCCGCGTGTCGGAGGCCGAGGACATGCCCGGCATTCACGATGACGAGGCCCACAGGCCCAAGCCCAGCCCGGCGGGCTGATCGCCTTGACAATGTTCGACCATGTTCGAGTGACCGAGCAAGACCGAGGCGCCGCCGCATCAGAGCAGGAAAAAGTAAAGAGAATGTCTCGGGCAGTTTGTTTTTTGGAAATCGCAGTCGGGCCGGTAGCAGGGAACCCAACGAAAGGGGCGTTACCATGATTGACAAAGTTATCGCGCACATCGAATCCCAGCGGCAAAACAACGAATCGCGCCTCAAGGATTTCCTGCGCATTCCCTCCGTCTCGACCGAGCCCGAACGAAAGGGCGACACGCGAAAGGCGGGCGAATGGGTGCTTAACCTGTTCACCCAGTGCGGCATCAAGGCTGAAATGTTCGACACCCCGGGCCACCCGGCCGTGTTCGCCGACACCGGGCCCGCCGAAGGCAACGGCCCGACCATCATGGTCTATGGCCACTACGACGTGCAGCCCGTCGGCGACGAAACGCTGTGGCATTCGCCGGCCTTCGAGCCCACCGTTCGCGACGGCGCCCTTTACGCCCGTGGCTCGGCCGATGACAAGGGCCAGGTGCTCGCCCACATGCTCGCCGCCGAATCCTGGAAAAAAGCCGCGGGGAAGCTCCCCATCCGCGTCAAGTTCCTCATCGAAGGCGAAGAAGAGATCGGCTCGCCGAACCTCGAGAGCGTCGTTCGACAGCACAAGGACAGGCTCGCCTGCGACTACGTGGTGCTCTCCGACACGCCGAAGTTCGACATGACCACGCCAGCCATAACTTACGGCACCAAGGGACTGATCTACAAGGAAATCATCCTGACCAGCCCCAAGCAGAACCTGCACAGTGGCTCGTACGGCGGCACTCTGACCAACCCCGGAAATGCCCTCGCGGTTATCATCGCATCGCTTCGAGATGCGAAAAACCGCGTGACGATCCCCGGATTCTATGACGACGTCCGCCCGCTGACTGACGACGAACGCAAGCGCATGGCCGACCTGAACTTCAACGAGAAAGACTACCTCGCCGCTATGGGCGCGCCCTCGCTGGAGGGTGAGGAGGGCTACTCGACGCTTGAACGCCGCTGGGCCCGGCCAACGCTGGACGTTAACGGCCTGCTCGGCGGTTTCACCGGCGCAGGCTCTTCGACCGTTATTCCTTCCAGGGCGATGGGCAAGGTCTCGATGCGGATCGTGCCCGATCAGGATCCCAAGAGGATTTCGCAGGCATTTAACGAAGCGGTGAAAAAGGCGGCGCCAAAGGGCGTTCGCCTGGAGATTCTCGAACATGCGTCATGTTCGGCCTATGTCGCGCCGATGAACACGCCAGGCATGGCCGCCGCGGCCGAGGCCCTCAAATTAGGATTCGGCAAGGCCCCGGTTTTCATCAGAGAGGGCGGAACGCTACCGATTCTGCCCATGTTCAAACAGGTTCTGGGGGCGGAATCGATCATGATGGGTTTGTGCATGCCCGACTGCAACGCCCACGGCCCCAACGAGTTCTTCCACTTGAGCGATCTGCACAATGGAACGAAGTCGGCCGCATGCTTTGTCGAGGCCCTGGCCAAGCCGCGATAGTTGAGGCGGTCCGATAACCAGATTATCGCTTGCAGGCCCCGAAGGCGGGATGATGTCCCGTTCTTGTAGATGTTGGGGGAATGCAAGGCCAGGCACGTTACGGGACTTTAAGGGTCACGGCGAAGATCAAACGCAGGCGAGCCGATACCCTGTACGGGGTGTGGAATGACAATCCCTCGCCTCCCCATGCGCCCTGATGTGAAGAGCGTCGGGCACATTTGGCGAATGGAGTTCAAAATGCGAAACAACTTTCAAAGTCCGGTTTCGTTGCTGGCGGCTATGGCCGTGCTGGGGCTCGCCGCACCCGCGGCTCGCGCGGGCTTTATTTCCGACGTGGCCTACGGGCTGGGATACATCGGCTTCGACATTCGCGGCCAGGAAATGCCCCTCAACGGCGGATTCGACCTGCTCGTCACCCGGAATTTTGTCGGAAACCCTCTGGACTTCGGCCCCTGGGACGTCACACTCCAAGGACCGCTGTCACTCTCGGTCAATGTCGGCGGTCATGCCCTTCGTGAACTGGATGTTTCGCTCAACACCGCGGTGAATCAGCACCTTACACCCACGCCGCTTAACTATGTGCTAAACGTGGATGCCGGAGGCCAATCCACACAGGTCGCGGGAAATCTTCTGATTGACGCTGACCTGAAGCTCAACAACTTCGGGTTTTACGAGATCAACTTGACCTATTCCTCTCGACAGACGGTGATTCGCGATGGGCGCTTTGCCAACGATGAAATCCCTCACGACTTCGATCTCGGACCGATCGTGGTGTCGGGAAACATCGTCGCCGACATTCTGGCTATTCTGACCGAGCCGATCTTTGCCGCCGCCGGGCGTCCGAATCCGTTTGCAAACTTTAGCGCCACGTCCAAGATCAACGAAGCAATCGACCTGGGACTTTCGGAACTTCGGCAACAACTGGCCGACGGCGTACTGGCTTCCGAATACGAACTTCCCGCGACAGACTTCATCCGCGTAATCGATCTTGTCGGATTAAACCCCGCGCCAACCTCTCCCGCCGCTACCGTTCCTGAGCCTCCTGTTCTGCTACTCATGCTCGCTGCCTTGCCTCTCCTGCTGAACCGCAAGTACATCAAACGGCTCGAATAACCCAATTTCGAGTGGATTATTGCCGTTTATGCTTCTATTTTGTGCGATTCCACGCTCGCACCGAGAATTTTCACCATTTTGGTGATTGATCCCTTGAACTCATACCGTTTCGGTGCGATATTATTATACGGACGCACGATTGCGCCGCGGAGAGCTGTCGGTGTTATCGCTGACTCGGAAAGCTGATTACGCGTTGGTGGCCTTGGCCGAACTTGCCCAGCGCGGCGAAGAAACGCTGAGCGCGCGTCGCCTGGCTGACGCCGTGCATGTGCCGTTGCCTGTGCTGACCAACGTTTTGAATCAGCTATTGCACAACGGCCTGGTGATTTCTATCCGCGGTTCTCAGGGTGGATATCGCCTGGCTCGCGATGCGAAACAGATTAATCTGGCCGAGGTAATCGAGGCGATTGAGGGTCCGGCCAGACTCGCCCAGTGCTGCGGCGACTCGGGCGGGCTTTCGATTTCGGCTCATGCCGAGGAACAGGCGTGCAACTTGGAAAGTTCGTGCAGGATCAAGGCCCCCGTGCAACGCGTGCATCAGAGCCTGCGGCAGTTTCTAAGCGGCATACCGCTGTCGCAGATTGCGTTCGACGTGCCCGTGGCGTTGGGCTTTAAGAGTGAATCCGGAGCGCCGGACGGCGCGGCCGGGAAGTATTGAAAACTATGGCCCGCTCCGGATCGACTCGGTTCCTGGGCGCGCCGACAGAGGAGTCTGATCGATGGCGATCGCATTAACGGAAACGGCCGCGAAAGAGGTCAAAAACATCGTCGAGCAGCAGTACGATACCGTTCGCAAAAACGGTGAAGAACCCAAGAAGCTTTACCTGCGGGTGGGGCTTCGTGGCGGCGGGTGCAGCGGCTTTCAATACGCGCTCGATCTCACCGAGAACTTCAACCAAGAGCAGGACGAGCTCTGGGATCAGGAAGGCTTCGGCGTGATCTGCGACGGCAAGAGCCTGCTCTACCTCGACGGCACCACCATTGATTTCAAGGACGAGATCATGGGCCGGGGGTTTGTGTTCAACAATCCCAACGCCACCAGCAGTTGCGGCTGCGGTTCGAGCTTCTCGGCGTAGGACCATCATAAATCCGGGCGAGATTCCATGAAAATCGCCGCCGGATGATCCGGCGTCTTGCGAATCGCGTCGCCCTGTGGCCGGGCAATGTGAGCTATCCCAGGGAAACGCAGACGACCGCAGATTCCATTCGCCGTTCTTGATTTGCCGTTTTACCTTTTCAATGTCCGCGGTGCGGACGAAAGGCTGCCATGACAACTGCGACTGAAACAACTCTCGAGAAATGGGAGAAGCAGCAATACAAGTACGGATTCGTCACGGACATCGATGCCGACAGCCTTCCCGCCGGCCTCAATGAAGACGTCATCAGGGCCATCTCGGCCAAGAAGGACGAACCCCAGTTCATGCTCGAATGGCGACTCCGCGCCTTCCGCCACTGGCAGACCATGAAGGAGCCGACCTGGGCGAACATCAAGTACCCACCCATCGACTACCAGTCGATCGTCTATTACTCGGCCCCCAAGCGCAAGGACGGGCCCAAGAGCCTCGACGAAGTCGATCCCAAACTTCTGGAAACTTACGAGAAACTCGGGATTCCGTTGTCCGAGCGAGCGGCGCTGGCCGGGGTCGCGGTGGACGCCGTCTTTGACAGTGTGTCTGTCGCAACGACCTTCAAGGGCAAACTCGCCGAACTGGGCATAGTCTTCTGCCCGTTCTCCGAGGCGGTACAGAACCACCCGGAACTGGTCAAGAAGTACCTGGGCTCGGTCGTCCCCTACACGGACAACTTCTTTGCCACGCTCAACTCGGCCGTATTCAGCGACGGGTCGTTTGTCTACATCCCCAAGGGCGTGCGTTGCCCGATGGAGCTCTCCACCTATTTCCGGATCAACGCCCAGATGACCGGGCAGTTCGAACGGAC
>JBGTDB010000218.1:0-4254 GCA_041748515.1 Phycisphaerae bacterium | reverse complement strand
GCGTCGAGGTACTCCCGGCGCTGCTCGGGCCGGATGATCGCGCACGTCAATCCTCTCTGAAATAACACGAGGTCTTGCCATAATCGTGCAATACGGCCGTTGCCGTCAATGAAAGGATGAATGCGTGCAAGAGCCCAATGCGCCCAAACGGCCAGTACGAGTTCGTGCGTTTCATAGTCGCTTTTCAGCCGTTCGAGCACGCGTTCCACTAGGGCGCCGACGATGGAATGGTCCGGAGGCTGGTATCGCGCACCGGCGATCATCACCTGTTGCTCACGAAATCGACCGGCCCAGACATCATTAAGGTCTTTCAAGATGGTTTTGTGAACCGAACACAAGCGATCGAGCTTGTGGGCTTCGGCGTTGAGTTTCACGGCTTCGGAAATCTGATTGACCGCCTTCCCAAGATTTCGGGCTTCGGTAGCCTCGCGTTTTCGGCCCTCAATCAATTGGCCGGTTCGTAACACAGTCACCGTTTCACGATAGTCCAGCGTATTCCCTTCCACGGCGTTGCTGCCATAGACACGCTCACCGAGAAGCTCATCCTGAACTCGCTTTACGACAGGATCGGGCAATGGCCGGAACTCATTCACTCGGCGCGCGGTTTCGTCGACGTCGGCAAGCAGCGCCTTCGACGTTTCGTTCAGCGCGAGTTGGTCTGGCAAGGTCAGTTCCATGGGCGAACGTTCCGCGAAATCTTGAGCGGTCCGGAATCGGCGATTCAAGGGCCGGGAAAATAAGACCCTTGACAAATCCGTCTTTTCCGATAAGTATCGGCCTTGGATAGTTCTCTGACAAGTGAATATGTTCGCGATCGTCGGTGCCCGGCTCGTGCCGGGAAAAGGAAAGGTGGTGCAAATCCACCGCGGACCCGCCGCTGTAATCGGGGACGAACGCCGCAAGACGCCATTCGGCGCCGCCTGAATCGGGCGGCTCGGAGAAGGCGCGGCTAGTAGGCCGATCCGTAAGCCAGAAAGCCTGCCGCGATTGCAAGTACATTGTGGTGCTCTCGGAGATTGGAGCGCCGCGATCCGTTCGATTGGGGTTTGGCCTTACGCCGTTCCCCAAGCCACTTTTTCGGTCGGAATCCCGGCGCTTGTTTTCCTCTGCGAGTGCCGGGTTTTCTTTTTTTCGGTGCTCGGCTTCGCGGTTCGGGTCGATCGTCGGGAAGGGAGTCGGCATGAAGAAGTGGTTCGGGACGATGCGGCGGCTTCGAGTCGCCGTGGTAGTAGGGGGCGTTGGATGCTTTTCGGCAGCATCCGTCGTTCACGCGGATGCGTTTGAAGGCTATCGATTAGTTCGCTCAATCAACCTGCTGCCGGGCAGCGCTGTGTTCGATGCGCTCGACGACGGGCGATTGGTTGTGGTGTCCGGAGCGGATGTTCACATCGAAACCGGCGTCCGAACCGGTCAATTCGCGCTACACGGCGAACTTCCGGATGCCGACATGGCCGGATTCGGGGCGGCATTTCTTCGCGTCTCTCCAGACGGGCAGCGCATGGCGGTGGGCAACAACGGCGGGGCCTTGGGGGGCAACGAACAGGTGGGCGTGTTCGACGTGAACTCGCTGGCGGGCGAATGGTTCGACGTCGCCCATTTCGACGCCGCGTGGGTGGATGACACGTTTCTGGCCCTGACCGCCGGCGACTTTGTCAATCCGAGCGCCGTCACGATTCTGGATACCACCAGCGCGGATCCGCAGAATCCCGACGTCGTGACCGTCATTGACGGCATCGGCGGGGCGTCGGGCGGGATCGCCTTCGACGCCGAGGGCAATCTCTACACCGGCAACGGCTTCGAATTCTCCGGACCGAGCGTGACAGGGACGGTCAAGGCCTTCGCCAATTCCGCTTGGACCAACGCAATCACCTCCGAGGTTCCGCTCAACTTCGAATCCGAAGGCCAGTTGATTATCGTGGCCTTATCGGCCTGGCCGTTGGGGTTTGATCACGAGGGCAACTTGTTCATCGGCGGGGGGGATTTTTCAGACATGGATCGATACGACTACGTCGGCATCGCCCGGGGTTCAGCGGTGGCGGCGGCGTTTGGCGGCGGTCCGCCCGTTAGTTCGGCCGATCCCGATCAGTTCCTGCGGCTCGACCCCGATAAGTCCAACAACTTCAATTTCTTCGGCGCGGGCTTTAATCCCGTCACGACCGAACTTTACGTTCGCGACTCGGGCACCGACTTTGCGTTCGCGTACTTGGATATCACCGGCATCCCCACCGTTTCCACCTGGGGGATGGTTTCGCTCGCCCTGGCCACGATGATTGCCGCGACGCTCGCTATCTCCCGGCGATCGGCTGGGGGCACCCCGGTGGACCGGCCACGCGGCGCGATACTTGGCATGGAGACGGTATAGTGCCGTGTCGCAATAGAAGGTTCGGGTTCCGCACGCCGTTTTTCAGAGCCGCGACCGTAAGGGAGCGGTTCGTCCCTGCCCGAAGCCGTAGCCGCGACCGAATACTCGTGGACAACTCGCCCATCAGATTGGCAATGGGCCTGTTAACCATTATCGCGGCAGCCTCTGCGGCAGAACCGAATCCATTCGCGGCGTACGTCTTGGAGTACGCGCCCGCGCCGGGGCAGTTCGTGAACGACCCGGCCTTTAGCAACCCGGCCGCAGCCCTGGGTCCGCCTGCGGGAATGGGCTTGGTGGATGGAAACAATGAGAGCGTGGTCACGCTCGGAGGCTTCGGCGGATATATAGTACTGGGTTTTGCGCAGACGATCATGGACCATCCGCTGAATCCCATGGGATTGGACGCCATCGTTTTCGGTAACGCGTTTTGGGTGGGAAACGCCAATCGGCATTGGGCCGAGTGCGCGACCATCGAAATCAGCCTTGACGTCAACGGCAACGGCCTGCCCGACGATCCTTGGTATCTTATTCCCGGTTCGCACATTTCCGATCCGAGCGCGCAGTTTGTCGAGATGGTCTGGGATGCCGACCTGCTCAATCCGGCCCTGATTCCACCGGGAAGAGCGGACACATGGACAACCTCCGGCTATCTGCTTCCCGGCGATCCGTTCAGTGCATTGGTCGTAGTGAATCCCGGAGTGGGCGGCGTGGAGGGCATTTGGGGTTACGCAGAATTCACGCCGACGCTGATTCTCGGCGATCTCTCCGGCGACAACTTCGTGGACGATCCGTTCCTGACGCCGGAAGAATTCTACAGGCGGCCCGACGATCCGTTCACGGTGGGGATTACGCCCGGTTCGGGCGGGGGCGACGCTTTCGACATCGCCTGGGCCATTGATCCCAAGTCGGGAGAGCCGGCGTCGCTTCCGGGTTTCGACTTCATTCGCCTCACCACGGCCGTGCAGGGCGCGTTCACCGGAATCGGCGAAAAGTCGGCTGAAATCGACGCCGTCGCAATGGTCAGGCCGGACCCGTTCGGAGACTTGGACGGCGACGGCGACATTGATCTCACCGATGCGTCCGAGTTTCAGATTTGCTTTGGAGAAAGTACGAAACATGCCGCCGAATGCCATCGCGCCGACCGCCAGCCGGACGGACAGGTTGATTGGCAAGACGTCGGCCCATTTGTCGAACGGATTACAGGGCCGATGTCGGGCGAATGAAGAATGGCGAGCAGCGAATGTTGAATTCAACGATCCAGATCCGCCCTGCTTCATTACGCTTGGCATCGATGCCCCGCAATGCGCCAAGATCAGAACCCCAACCGCAAAGAAGCAAAGCTTTTTGCAATGACCGATCGCGACGGGTCGGCGCTCGCGGCGATGCCGCAAGGATAATTACGAGATGGCCGGATTACCGGATTTCCAGTTTTCCAATCACCCGATCACCAAATCACAAGATCACCCAATTCCTGGGTCTTCGCGCTGCGGGCGGATTCACAATCCTGGAAGTCCTGGTGGTCGCAGGCATTATCGCTTTGCTGGTCGGAATGCTTGTGCCGGGCTTGGGCCGGGCCCGCGATCAGGGCGCGGCCGTTGTTTGCAAGTCAAATCTGCGGCAGCTTTTTCTGGCCAACGAGCTGTACGCGCGCGACACGGGCGGTGCCTATGTTCCTGGCGCGGCCCGAATCCGCAGCCAGAATCTCGATCGATGGCATGGGCGGCGAACGTCGCGCGGGGTCGCGTTCAATGGTGAAACCGGTCCGCTTGCCCCCTACCTGGGAGCGGACGGGCGCATTCGGTCGTGCCCGACACTTTACATCGAGAATCCGGCAAAATCGGGAACGGAGCATTTTGAAGCCGGCTGCGGAGGATACGGTTACAACAACGCTT
>JBGTDB010000217.1:0-2928 GCA_041748515.1 Phycisphaerae bacterium | reverse complement strand
GCCCGATGACACCCACAACCACCTGCTACTCCGCTCTCGCATCATTGAAGTCATCGGAATGTTAGGCAACGGGCCGGGCTGCCCAAAAGTGAGCCGAATCCGACCTGAGGCGATGATTATAATCGGATCGCCGGTCCCGGCCGAGCCGCAAAACGCCGCGTCTCTGCGTGAGAACCTTTTTCATTCATGGACACACCCCACAGGCGCATTCGCCGATCGCACATTCTTATTTACATCTTCGTGTACTTCGTGTCCTTCGTGGTTCAATCGCGGATACGTGGCACTGCCTCGCGCTGCTTGATTGGTCAATGTAATACGCCCGAGCGCGCGCCTCGCGCGTTATCAAGTCGTTGATTGGATTTCGTTCACGCGTACAGATAAAGGAATGATGCCCGCGAAAAAGCGCCCGTACGAAACAAACCCAGTTACAAAACTCGTAACCTATTGTAAACAAAGGACTTAGGATCGAATGGCCAAATTAGAACGAACCCAGTTACACGGGTTTGAAACCCAGTTACATACGAAAAATGCCATGAAATGTGCCGCGGAAACCCACTTGCGCGGCCGTGACGTGTCAATTCGGGCAAACCTGGTGCGACGGACAATCGGGTCGCGAGTTCCCTCCCCCCTTGCCAAGGGGGGTCGGTTAATGGGCTTGAACGTCATGGGCTCCGGCTACTGAACGATGCCCTTGGTCAAACGCATGAAGGCCGTTTCGAGATTGACTTCTTCCTCTTTGATTTCGTGGATCTTGAAATTGTTGGACAGAAGCAGTCGGGCGATTTCGGTGAAGTCGGGCGTGTGTCCTTCCATTTCCAGCACCAGGTGGCCGTCGAGCATGTCGACGGACTTGACTCCGCGGGCTCGCTGGAGTGCGAGGGCCGCGAGGTCCTGCTGTTCGACGACCTTCACATGCACGCGCGTTCCCGTCTTGACTCGGCGGATGATTTCCTGGATCGGTCCGTGGAAGATCAGCTCGCCCTGTTCGAGGATGCCGACGGTCGTACACAACTCCGCCAGCTCGTGCAGAATGTGGGAGCTGATGATGATGGTTTTGCCCATGCGGCGGAGTTCCTTGAGCAGTTCGCGGATTTCGATTCGCGCACGTGGATCCAGGCCGCTGGCCGGCTCGTCCATCAGCAGGACTTTCGGATCGTGCAGCAGAACGCGGGCCACGCTGAGCCGCTGCTGCATGCCGCGGGAAAGCGAATCGACCAGGGCGTCGCTCTTGCCGCCCAGGTCGGTCAGTTCGAGCACGTCGCCGACCACGCGCTGCCGCTGCTTGCCGGTGATGTTGTAGGCACTGGCAAAGAACTCCAGATATTCCTGTACGACCATGTCTTCGTAGGCCCCGAAAAAGTCGGGGACGTAGCCGATCAGCGGACGGATCTTGCGCGACTCGTAGCCGACCACGTGGCCGCAGACCCGGGCCTCGCCCCAGGTGGGCTGAAGCAGGGTGGCGAGGATTTTGATCGTGGTGGTCTTGCCCGCGCCGTTGGGCCCGATATAGCCGAAGCACTCGCCCTCCTGAATATTCAGGTGCAGGTTGTTCAGGGCGACGAGCTTCCCGTATCGCTTGGTCAGGTTGATGGTTTGGATGATCAAACAGGCGTCTCCCGCGGAAACTGGAAGGACAACCATGGTGCAACGACTGAGCCGGGCATCACACGAACAGCCCCTCCATGATAGCAGGAAGGGCGGGTGGTGCGGCGCAGGCCGGACTCAAAAGCGACCATTTTGCGGCGTCCTTCCGCCGGGCTACGGTCCGGTTGTGTCGGGCGGCTCGTCGGCCTCGGCCGATGCGGTGCCCAGCACGGTCAGGGGAATGCGTACGCGATACATGGACCAGGAGCTTCGCATTTCGGGTTCGAGCACCCGGAACGGCCGATCGCCCGTTCGGGTGAAGAGGCGAAGCGGTCCGGGGTCGTCCGCGAAGCCGATCAGCACGGCCTCGCCTGGTTGGGCCGGTCGATCGTCCAGTGCCGGGCGACCCGCCACGAGCGTTGATCGGAGGTCAAACTGCCGCAGGCGGTCTCGGCCCCAGGTTCGCATTCCAAACATGCCCGTCATTCGGCCGGGGTGGTCCTTGGGATCAAAGTCGCCGATGGTCGAGGCAAGGAGAAGGGCGTTTCGCTCCTGGCCCATGTTGAACTGGCTTCCGCCGCCGGGCAGCAGGGTTCGGCCGAGCGATCGACTCCAGTCCATCTGGGCGAGCTTGAGCGTCGGCGCCTGGCGCTGGTCGGGGCCTTCCCGTTCGATCATCCGGTCGGCCAGCGCGATTCGACCGGGGCCCGTGGGAAGGTTGCCGATGGCATAAGCGTGAATGGCGTTTCCGTCGCGGGCGACTTCGTCCGGACTGAGCACAGGGACAAGCAGCAGGCAATCTTTGAGGTCCACGCCGAGATCGTTGACGATGAAGCTGTCGTCAGTGATGCGGCGTCGCAAAGTTCGGATTTGTCCGTGAACACTTCCCTTGGTGGGCCCCGCCCAACGTCCTTCAAAGCGCTTTAGCGTGGCTCGCAGCCGAATGTCTTCGACCATGGCGCCGGCCGGGCCGAGTCGGTATTCCGTTGGGTCGGCAAAGCGCGTTCGCATTTCAAGGGAGTCAGAACTGGCCGGCATGGGGCGAAGCGAGCTTCGTCCGGACTCTGGCTCGACGGCCGCGATCCAATCGTCTGGAAGCCAGACGTCCATTCGTTTGTCGATGCCGCTCTTGATGCCGAAATAAGCCGTGGCGTACGCCTGGCGGGAACCGCTGTCGAGGTCCACGATGGTTACCTGGTGCAGTCGATCGCCGATGCCGCGGACGGCTCCGACGGCGAAAACGCTCAGGAACCCTGCCACGACTCCCGCCACGGCGAACGCGGTCCAACTGTGCTTGCGCCAACCTCTGGAGCCCAGGTAAGCCCACAGGCCGTAGGTGGCCGC
>JBGTDB010000216.1:0-3744 GCA_041748515.1 Phycisphaerae bacterium | reverse complement strand
GAGCCGGCCCGCCTGACCCCGATAGCGCCGTCGTGACGCATCGCTTACCAAATCGGCCTTGTCATGAGACTACGATTCATTCGCCCAGCAATAGCTCAAAGATTGCGGCCAGGAGCAGCGTGAGCAGGCCCGGAAGAATGATCGCGTACATGACGATGATTCGACCCGCGTGAAATCGAGAGCGGATGAGCTGCCGTGTGTAATCGCTCCGAACGGGCCCCGCCCACCCGGCCGCTCCAAACAGGGTGATGAGCAAGAAGAGCGAAACGGGCACTAGAAACCCAGGGATTCTAGCGGGAAATGGTAACACTGTGCCGTCGAACAGCCTGGCGCGATACAAAACTTCCAGCCCCGCCCAGAGAAGGATGGCGAGAGCGAGGTAAATCAAACGATGCGACTCATACATGGACGCGGCGAGAATGGTGCGAGGGGCGCGGGCAAAGCTCGGCAGGCCCCTGCGAATTTGCGTCCAGATTCCGACGGCGGCCGGTCCGGCCCAGGTGGCGACAATCCACACCCAAATGTAAAGGGCCGGACGGATGCCTTCCGCGCTCCACACCCATCGGACGTCTTTTCCGGTTTTCCATTGCAAGTTTGGCCACGCTGAGCATTCGCCGGGTTCGGCCGGTCGATCCGGCAGATCATGTCCCGACCGATACCAGCCCAAGAAGCCGTATTCCCACGCGACGCCTTTGACCAGAAAAACGCCTGGATCATCAGTCGATACGCAGCTCGCGTGGGTCATTTGGAGCCGAATGCACTCGGCGCCCATGATCGCTGCAAAGAGAATCATCCCGCACACCGCAACTCGCATCGCCGCGAAGCGGACCGATCGGCGGACATCGCCCGGTCGATCGAGCGCCCACCACCAGCCGGGCAGGCGCCTCCTGAAAGGACTGAAAAAGCCTGAGAAAAACCATTTGCCGGAATCGACCAGCTCCCAGACCTGACGGCGAAATCCCTCCGGAATGTTGACCAATCCGCACTCGGGACAGCGAGGCTCGTCGCCAAGCCCGAAGAGCAGGTAGCCGCAGGCGACACATTGACGAGGCCTTCCCGACTCCGGTGCGGCAGGCGCTTCCGATGCGTCGTCGATGGGATCCACCATGAGTTGATGTCCGGTTCGATCCAATCCGCTCTAAGCGACGTCGTACTATGCCCGTGACGGACTGGAGGGTTGCACCGCCGATCGAAAATACTCGACGGTCTTAGCCAGTCCCTCGGTTAGGTTGATCTTGGGTTTCCAGCCGAGTCGTTGTCTGGCCCGCGTGCAGTCCGGCCGTCGCCGCTGGGGATCGTCGGTGGGAAGCGGCAAACTCCGCACGGCCGGCTCGCATCCCAACAGGCCCCCGAGAGCGGCTACAACGTCTCGCATTGAGCGCTCGTCATCGGCCCCCAGATTAACCGGCTCCGGGGCGTCGGGCCCTTCGTAGGTCATCAACGCGATCAAACCGTCGATCATGTCGGAGACATAGCAAAAGCATCGGGTTTGCGAGCCGTCGCCATAGACGGTCAGCGGCTCGCCGCGAAGGGCCTGGACGATGAAGTTCGAAATCACGCGCCCGTCTCCGACGGCCATGCGCGGTCCGTAGGTGTTGAAAATCCGGGCAATTCTCGTATCGACGCCGCGTTGCCGGTGATATTCCGTGGCCAGGGTCTCGGCGAGCCGCTTGCCCTCGTCGTAGCAGGCGCGAACGCCCGTGGGGTTGACGTTCCCCCAATAGGTCTCCTTCTGCGGGTGTTCGAGCGGGTCGCCGTATACTTCACTCGTGGACGCTTGCAGGATTCTGGCCCCACGCCGCTCTGCCAAACCGAGCAGATTGTCGATGCCGTAGACGGAAGTTCTGATCGTCTGGATCGGATCGGCCTGGTAATGCACCGGCGAGGCCGGACAAGCGAGATTGAAGATCCACCCAACGTCCACGTCGATCGGGTCCACCACGTCGTGTCGGATGAAGCGAAACAACGGGTTGGATTCAAGGTGGCTCAGATTGGCGGCATCGCCGGTGTAGAGGTTGTCGAGCGCAATCACCTCCTGTCCGTCGGCAAGGAGCCGATCGCACAGATGGCTTCCGAGAAAGCCCGCCCCGCCGGTAACCAGACAACGCATTCAATAAGCTCCGGATTCGGTTCGTCGGCAGCAGCGCCGAAAGGATTAACGCGCACGCCCGCCGGAAGGCATGGCGGCCGTTCGCGGCGCGTCGAGCACCACGGAAGCAGGCTGTTTCCCCCGGGCGAATTCGACCACGTGCCCGGCCACGTATTCAATTTCCCTGTCGCTCAGCATCGGATGGCACGGTAGCGACAAGACCCGCGAGCAAACCGATTCCGTGACCGGCAGCGAAGTTGGCAAACCGGGAAGCGAAGCAAAGCACGGCTGCCGATGTAGCCCGACGGGATAATATATGCCGGTCGAAATCCCGTG
Source organism: Phycisphaerae bacterium (assembly GCA_041748515.1). Classification (GTDB taxonomy): domain Bacteria; phylum Planctomycetota; class Phycisphaerae; order UBA1845; family UBA1845; genus JBGTDB01. Next base: position 1,319 of record JBGTDB010000216.1, on the reverse strand, counting down.
CTCTCGAAGATGCGCGGCCAGGGCATCGCGCGTCCCTGGCCTGTTCGCATCGGGCATCGAAGGGTCGCCGTACAGGACTGAGTACTGATGGTAGACGTGCATGCATCCTTCGGCGACAACCGGCGTCCGCACGGAACCGTCGGCTAAAAATCGATCATAAGCCGCGGCGTTGCGTTGTCGCCGTGCGGTGAACGCGTCGAGCCGGCGCAGTTTTACCAGCAGGATGGCTGCTTTCATCGTGTCGAGCCGGAAATTGCCTCCGACGCGCTCGTGAATGTATCGCGAGCTTTCGCCGTGATTGCGCAACTGGCGGGCGACGTCTCCAATCGCCGCGTCGTTGGTCGTCACCAGCCCGCCCTCGCCGAAGCCGCCGAGGTTCTTGGTCGGATAGAATGAGAAGCAGGCGATGTCGCCGAGCGTTCCAGCGGGCCGTCCGCGGAAGCTTGCCCCGATGGCCTGGGCAGCATCTTCGATCACCAGAATCTTGTGCCGACTGGCGATGGCGTTGATGGCGTCCATGTCGGCGCACTGTCCGAAGAGGTGAACGGCCATGATTGCCCGGGTACGCGGAGTGATCGCGGCCTCGATCTTCGCCGGGTCGATGTTGAACGTGCCCGGATTAATATCGACGAAAACGGGCACGGCGCCGACGCGAATGACGGATCCGGCGGTCGCGAAGAAAGAAAACGCGGGCACAATAACCTCATGCCCGGCGCCGATGCCCAGAGTCATCAGCGCGCAGACCAGTGCATCTGTTCCGTTGCTGACCGCAATCGCCGAATTGACGCCCAGCCGCGAGCCGATGGCCCGCTCAAACTCGCCCACAGCCGGGCCGCTGATGAATTGCTGGCTTTCCAGAACGGCGTCCACGGCCGCGCGGATTTCGTCGCGAAACAGTTCGTATTCAGCCCTTAGATCGAGCATCCCAACGGTGTGCATAATTCCTCCCGGACCGCATGACTGACGCGGATATTCTAGGTGCGCATCGCGCCCTTCACAATGCGAGCATTCACCTTGGAGCGGCTTTTGGGTGTCAGCTCTTTTGTTGTGGGCTCGTTGCCGCGGCGGCGTCTGCGTCGGGCAGATAGTCGTAATAGGCGCGGAGTTGCTCGCGGAAGTAGCCGCCGCGGGCGATCTGGGCGGCGTTGAGCACGGCCCCGAAGACGTGGGCGTGAACGTCTCGAAGCAAACCGAATGCACGTCGGGCCACGCCGCGTGAGTTGTGCTTGGCCCGAACGACCAGCACGACGCCGTCAACAGTGGTCGCCAGCACGATGGCGTCGCTGGCCAGTAGCGCCGGCGGAGTATCGATAATGACC
>JBGTDB010000215.1:0-2736 GCA_041748515.1 Phycisphaerae bacterium | reverse complement strand
TGGTCGGCGGTCTCGGGCAGGTCGCCTTCGAGCCCGGCACGCAGCAGCGTATAGAACAACATGTACGGATTGGAATCTGGACCGACCGAGCGGAACTCGATCCGGGCGGTGCGCTCGTTGCCCAGCGGGATGCGGATCATCGCCGCGCGGTTGGTCGCCGAGGCCTTGATCTGGTTCGGGGCCTCGAAATTCGGGTCCAGCCGGCGATAGGCGTTCACGCTTGCGTTGAGCACCAGGCAGATGTCCGTCGCATTGTTCAGAATGCGATCAATGAAGCTCCACGCCGCCGGCGAAAGATTGCCTTCGCCGTCCTTGGCGTAAAAGAGGTTCTTGCCATTGCGGCTTAGCGACATGTTGGAGTGCATGCCGCTGCCGTTAACCCCCGCCACCGGCTTGGGCAAAAAGCTCGCCGTCATGCCCATCACCCGGGCCACCTGGCGGCAGGTGAGCTTATAGAGCTGCACCTGGTCGGCGGCTACGATGGCCTCGGTGTAGCCGAAATTCATTTCGAACTGGGACGGGGCCACTTCGGGGTGGTCTTTCTCGTTGGCGAATCCCAGTGATCGCTGAACCTCCGCCGAACGGTCGATAAACTGACGAAGCGGATCCTGCGGCAGCGAGTGGTAGTAGCCGCCGGACGAAATAAATTCGAACTGCCCCGTCTCGAGATACCGCCGCTCCGCGTCCATCTCTTTGAACAGAAACCCTTCTATCTCCGGAGCGACGTGCAGCACCGTGTTCTCATTGTGCCGCATCTTCTCAGTAAAGATGCGGAGGCGCGATCGAAAGTCCATCGGATACGGCGTCCCATCCTGCGCGCATACTTCACCGAAAACGATGACCTTCCCGGGTCCGAAGATGTCGGCCGGAAGCCAGTAAAACGCCGGCCAATCAACGGTTAGTTTCAGATCTGATTCGCTGATTTCCGAGAATCCACGGATAGACGACCCGTCGAAAGTCAGGTTGTCGGCCGACTGAAGCAGGAACTTCTTGTCGTAATCGAGCATGTGAAAGCGGCCTTCAAGGTCCGAGAAACAGACCGTCACGGCCTTGATACGCTTTTCGTCGGTCAGATACTTGCGCCGCGCGTCTTCGACGGTCCCGGAATCTACGTGTTCAAGCCGCTGGCGCTTGGCCTCCAGATTGATCTCTTCGAGTTCGTCGTACGGGATAGTGAGAAAGTTCCTCAGTCCGTTGAATTCCATGCTCTCGATTCCTCAATCAAAGCCCCGGCCGGCCCAGCGGGAAGACAACCTTCCAGATGGCCTGCTTTTGTCTAATTGTTATGAAATATATATTAATCCATACTTGGAGTCAATTAGTTTTATAATATTATAAGATTGATGATCTGCAATATAGACTAAACCTGTGAGTTGTTGGCATTGCGGTCAGGATTGACAGCCGAATCTCGGGCGAATAGCGTACGAAAAAGGGCGAGTTACAAGCAGGCCCCCCAGCAGCTTGGGTGGTCTATTTTGCTGCCCGGAAAAGGCAATGTCGGGATTTGCGAGGCTTCTTTGAGCGGTAACAAGCGGCATACCTGTGTTTTCGGCTTGGGGTGGGGCGACGAAGGAAAGGGCAAGGTTGTTGACCTCCTTTGCCCCGGTTTTCAGTTTGTCGTTCGCTTTAACGGTGGGGCCAATGCGGGTCACACCGTTTACGTGGGCAAGGACAAATTCGCCCTGCACCTCCTGCCGGCCGGGGTGCTTCATGACCATGTCCAGGCCGTCATCGGCTCCGGCGTGGTCGTGGACCCGACCATGCTTATTTCCGAATTAGACGCCCTGGCCAGGCGAGGCATCGACGCCGGGCAGCGGCTCCGAATCAGTGACCGGGCCCACCTGGTTCTGCCGTACCACAAGATCGAAGATCAACTCAGCGAGGGTGCGGCAAAGCCCGGCGCTAAAATCGGCACGACCGCTCGCGGCATCGGACCGTGCTACGCCGACAAAATGCGCCGAACCACGGCCATCCGTTTCGCCGACCTGGCGGGCGAAGCCGACGTGCTGGAGCGGGCACGGCGCATCGTCGAAGCCCGCAAGTCCGCCTTCCAATCGACATACGGCAACGACGGCGGTTTGAATGCCGACGACGTCGCTCTTGAACTGAAAAACGCGCGAGAGCGGCTTTCATCCAACATCTGCGACACAACGGCCTTGCTGCACAAGGCCGACCGCGACGGTCAGGCGATACTTTTCGAAGGGGCCAACGGGGTACTGCTCGACATCGACCACGGCACTTACCCCTTTGTGACTTCCAGCAGCACCGGCCCATACGGCATCGGCCCCGGCGCGGGGCTGCCCGACTCGGTCGTAACCCACCGAATTGGCACGGCCAAGGCCTATTCGACGCGGGTGGGTTCCGGGCCCTTCGTGACCGAACTGAAGGACGCCCTCGGCGATCGGATACGCGATCGCGGCCGCGAGTTCGGTACCACGACGGGCCGGCCGCGCCGCTGCGGCTGGTTCGACGCCGTCGCCTGTCGATATTCAGCGGCCGTATCCGGCGCTACCGGAATCGCGCTGATGCATTTGGACACCCTGAGCGGCTTCGATGAAATCGGCGTTTGCATCGCCTATCGCGTCGACGGACGAACCCTCCAATCGCCGCCGGCGAGCGCCTCGTTGCTGGAGCGGGCCGAGCCAGTCATCGAGTTCCACCCCGGCTGGACGGAAGACCTTGGCGGCGTTTCCAGTCTGGAAGACCTGCCGGAAAACGCCCGTGCGTACCTCCGAC
>JBGTDB010000214.1:0-3482 GCA_041748515.1 Phycisphaerae bacterium | reverse complement strand
GGCGGAGCCGGATTGAGGCGGGCGACGCCCGCCTGCCGTTGCGCGAGGCGGAATGCTTCCCGCCCGCCGGCACTGATCTATGCGATATCTGCATATTCCGAACTCGGTTCGCGCAAAAGGCCGCCGGCGAAGCCGGATAGTAGCGGGCGACGCCCGCCGCCGGCAATTGAAGCGCTTCGCGTCTTAAGCGGCTCGGCAACCGGCAAAGCCGGTTTGAAGCGGGCGATGCCCGCAATATCGCCTTCCCCAGACTCCGCGGGCCGGCCCTGGCTGCCCGGAACCGGTTGTGCCGCGTTCAACCATTCGACGAATCCGTCCAGCCCTGTGGCGAAGTCGGTGCGAGGACAGTAGTCGAGTTCCTTTGCCGCTTTGGTGATGTCCGCGAACGTACAATCGACGTCGCCGCGTGATGGCTCCCGACAGTCGATTTTCGCCTTCTTGCCCAGAGCCCGCTCAATCATCGGTATCAAGTCACTCAGCGCGATGGGGCTGGAATTGCCGAGATTGTAAATTGAAAACCCTGCACAGCGATCCATCGCCCGGATGATTCCGTTAACGATATCCTCCACATAGGTGTAATCTCGCCGCATCGAACCGTCGCCAAATACGGGGATCGGACGGCCGGCGGCAATGAGCCGGGCGAACTTGTGGATGGCCAGGTCCGGTCGCTGTCTCGGGCCGTACACGGTGAAAAACCGAAGGCAGGTCACAGGCATGCCGTATAGGTGATGAAACGTATGGCAGAGCAGTTCGCCGGAGCGCTTCGACGCGGCATAGGGCGAGATGGGCTCGGCCGCGGCGTCGTCCTCGCGGAATGGAACGCGGGAGCTTTTTCCGTACACGCTCGAACTGCTGCCGAAGATGAATCGACAGGTTGGAAAGGCGGCGCAGCATTCAAGAAGTTTGAGCGTGCCGCGGACGTTGACGTCGAAATACAGATCCGGATCTTCGATCGACGGTCGCACGCCGGCTCGAGCGGCAAGGTGGACAACGGCAAACGTGCTGCTGTCGATGCATTGAGAGACGAGTTCGGCATCGCGAATGTCGCCTTCAATGAATGAAAATCGAGGATGTTTGCGAATCGCGTTCAGGTTTCGTTGCTTTACGGCCGGATCGTAAAACTCGTCGAAATTGTCAATGCCGACGACTTCGTGTCCGATGCGCAGGAGCGCTTCGCAAAGATGCGACCCAATGAATCCGGCGGCGCCGGTGACGACGGACTTTTTAGAACGCGACGGGTTCATGACAATGGATCTGGGCAAGAAGACACCAGGACTTTGACGTCCATTGGTACAAGGCCAATCAGTGACCCGGCGGGCGTCGCCCGCTTCTATTCGGCGTTGCCGGACACGAAGCGATTAAGACGGTCCGGGCCGCACCGTATCAGATTGTCGGCAGAGTTGGACGGCCGATGCAGTTGTAGTTGAAGCCGCGACGGGCCATGGTTCTTGGATCGTAGAGGTTGCGGCCGTCGAAGATCAGCGGCGGGCGTCGCCCGCTTCCATCCGGCGTTGCCGACGGGCATCGCCCGCTGTTAACCGGCTTCGCCGGGGCTGGAACCGGCGAACCAGCCCCTTTGTGAATGCGGCTGGAATCGCGGGAGAGCTTATTTGCGATGAGGTCAAAGTCGGGCGTACGGAACTTCTGCCAGTCGGTGAAGATCACCAGGGCGTCGGCGTCGGTCAGCGCCTCGTAGCTGTCGTCGGAGAATTCGAGTTTGCCGGTGTACCCCGGAACACGCCCGAACGCGTCCACGCCGAACGCCTCCCGGGCGTTGGTCATGGCCTCGGGGTCGTGAGCCCGGACGGAAATGCCGTGCTGGAGGAACATGCGGATGGCGTCGATGGCAGGTGATTCGCGAATGTCGTCGGTGCCGGACTTAAAGGCCAGGCCCCATACCGCAACGACAGTTCGGGCACAATGATCGCCGAAGTGATCGATGATTCGCTGGGCGAAGGTTGTGCGCTGCCGTTGGTTGGCGGCCTGTACCGCGGCCACAATGTCCATTGGCAAGCCGACTGATTTGCCCACGGCCACCAGGGCGCTGACGTCTTTGGGGAAACAGGATCCGCCATAGCCCACGCCAGGAAAAAGGAACGCGCTGCCGATCCGTGAATCGGAACCGATGCCTCTGCGGACGGCCTCGACGTCGGCGCCGAAGTGCTCGCACAATCCGGCGATTTCGTTCATGAAAGAAATTCGGGCGGCGAGCATGGCGTTGGCCGCGTACTTGGTCAGCTCGGCGCTGGCCGGGTCCATGACGAAAATGCGCTCGTCGCGGCGCATGAAGGGGGCGTAGAGTTCGCGCATAATGTCGGCGGCGGCCAGATTGGTCGTGCCGATTACGATCCGGTCGGGCTTGGTGAAATCCTCGACAGCCGCCCCTTCTTTCATGAATTCCGGGTTGCTGACGTAATCGAAGGGATGCTCGGTCTGAGAGCGAACGGCTTCGCAGACGATTTTTTGCGTGCCGACGGGGACGGTGCTTTTCATCACGATCACACGATAGCCGTCCATGGTCCGGCCGATGGTGCGGGCCACGTCAAGTATCGAAGAAAGATCGGCGGAGCCGTCCTGGGATTCGGGCGTGCCCACGGCGATGAAAATCACCCGGCCGTGGGCCACTCCGGCGGCCAGGTCGGTCGTAAAAGTCAGTCGGCCGGCCTTCTGGTTTCGGTGGACGACTTCTGAGAGTCCGGGCTCATAGATGGGGATTTCGCCGGAATTAAGACGCTTGATCTTCGACGCGTCGCAATCGACGCACATGACGCGATTTCCGCTGTCGGAAAAGCATGCGCCCGCAACCAGCCCCACGTAGCCAGTGCCCACGACGGTCATGTTCACGCGAATTCTCCGGCAGGCCCGGCCTGCTCGTCCATTAACGGCGAATGCTGAACAGCAGCAGGTTCAGGATTCGACCGTCGCCATTTGGGGCACACACTTTTTTCCGGCTTGGTCGGGGCTCTTCGCCGGACTACCAGGCTCGGAAGCGCCTGCCAATTGCCGGAATACGGCCGCAATCCGCAGGGCGGCCTGTCCGTCCCATCGATCGGGTACGCGGCCCTTTGGCGGACTCTTTAACACCTCCTGATACGCCGACAGTATCGCCTCGGTTCCGACCCCGATCAGCCGATTGGTTCCCTGCGTGACGGTGATCGGCCGTTCGGTGTTTTTCCGAAGCGTCAGGCACGGAACACTCAGGATGGTCGTTTCTTCCTGAATGCCGCCCGAATCCGTCAGTACGATCTTAGCGTTGGACATCAGCTTGAGGAAATCGAGATAGCCCAACGGCTCGATGAACCTGAGCCCCGCAGTGCGCGTCGCCTCTTTGAGGCGTCCTCGAGTACGCGGATGAACCGGAAAGATGACCGGCATATCACGTCCGATGGCTTCGAGCGCCGCCAGTATCGTGTGCAGGGTTTCAGATTCATCCACGTTTCCTGGGCGGTGAAGCGTGACGACGGCATATCGGCCCGGCTCAT
>JBGTDB010000213.1:0-3824 GCA_041748515.1 Phycisphaerae bacterium | reverse complement strand
TTCTACGTGGCGAACTACGGAGGTCGAAACGTACTGCGTTTTCCGGCCGACGGCGGTCCCGCGGAGGTGCTGGATGCCCATGCGCCAGAAGGTCTGCATGTTTCCCTGCCTTGGTCCGTCGCAATAGCACCAAGCGGCGATGTGTACGTCGTCGACCTGGGAACGCCCTATGACCGCCTTCTTCGACTTGCTGCCGGGGGAGGCGTCTTTTTGATGGACCAGATTGTGAGTTTCATAAACTACCTTGAGTCGGTCACTGTTAACCGAGAAGGTAATGTCTTCGCCCTCGGATACGTCGATGGGACGAAAGTATTCATGTATCCGGGAGGTGATCCCAAGCTGCAGGATGTATTACTAGCATGCCCGAATGTTCCTAACCTATGTAGCGCGGGGACTCTTGTTCCATCGTCCGATGGATCGAACATTGTTGCCCTTAGTTTTGGAGGTGGAGTTCGCCTTGTATTCATCGATCCGCTCGCCGGCTCGTATCGCGTTGTGCATGCGGCCGGTCGTTCGGGCTTCGGTTGCGGCATGGCCGTTGTTCCACTTGGGGGCGATTTTAACGGCAATGGTATCGTCGACCTCGGCGATTATACGTTAATGAACTTGTGCATGGGTTCGGCGATCGACGTCGCGGATACCAACCCGCGATGCAATGTCGCTGATTTGGACGCCGACGGTGACGTGGACTTGTTCGATTTCCGTTTCTTTCAGTGGGCGTTTGGAGGCGATCGATGATCGGCGAGCAAAGCCCATTCCGATCCCTGGCGGTCCTGCTGGCCCTGTGGGCTGCGGCGTCAACCCAGCCCGCTGCCGGGCAGTTCGTGCCCGGGCGGCTTTGCTCCAGCCCGCACGTGTACAACACCGAGCGGGAAATCGACCAACTCGTCGAAGTCCTGCCGGAGCATTGATCCAATTCCGACTTCTGACGGCCAATCCGGGCCGCAATGATCGATCCGAACCGCGGCAATTAATCAGAACCGCGACAGCATGGAGCGGCAGACGCCCCTACTCTCTTCACTACCCGGATTCGTGATTCGAGAAAGCAGGGATGAACGCGGTCAGGGCTCGATCCGTTCGAGGTTGCGAACGAATTCTTCGATGACCCATTCGGGCGTGGAGGCGCCGGCGGTGACTCCCGCGATTTTCTTGCCTGCGACCATTTTCGGGTCGAACTGCTCCCAGGTTTCGATGTGGTAGGTTTCGGTGCCGGCCTCTTTGCACAGCCGGGCCATTTCGCGGGTGTTGGCCGAGTGCAGCCCGCCGAGCACGAACATCACGTCCACCTCGGCGCACAGGGCGATGGCCGCTTCCTGCCGGCGCGTGACTTCCAGGCACAGGGTATTGACGATTTTCACCTCGCGGTACGGTCGACAGAGGATCTTGGCGATCATGTCGGCCACGTGTTCGGGCGAATGCGTCGTCTGGGCGACGATGCCGATGCGCTCGCGATAGGGCAAAGCCTGCTCCAGGTCGGATTCACTGTCGATGATGGTGACGTTGGGGGCGTAGCCGACCACGCCCTTGACCTCGGGGTGGTTCGGGTCACCGATCATGACCACATGGTACCCCTCGTCGTGGAGCTGGCGGACGACGTTCTGGGCCTTGCGAACGAGGACACAGGTGGCGTCGACGACGCTCAGGCCGCGCTCGCGGATGCGCTCCATGGCGGTGGGCGTCGCCCCGTGCGAGCGGATGAGCACGACCTTGTCGGGATCAATGGTTTCCAGGTCGCCCGATTGGTTGAGTCCTCTTTCCTCAAGCCGGCCGACGACCTGGGGATTGTGAATGACCGGCCCGAGGGCAACGACCTTCCCGGCGCCGTGTCTGCCGACGGCCGCCTCGGCCAGTTCAATGGCGTCCTCAACGCCGAAACAAAAACCCCGGGATGTGGCGATTCGTACTTGCATGTTTCCAGCAGACCGCGGCGCGATGCAGGCTTATCCGTAAAACGCGTGATTGAAGCTCGTTTCGCCCTCCGGCGGGCATGGCTCAGCCCTATTCCATCTGGGAAAACGCCGGCGGACCGAATGATTCTAGCCCACGACGCAAGGCCAGGTCCAAAGCTGAGGCAACGAATCCCTGTAGTGCGATCGGACGGGAAGGACCAGGGTCTATCCTCCTTCGCCGCCGGTTTCGCGCCAATTGGCGAGGTAGAAGACCCGATCTTCTTCGGCCTCATGCCGGCGAAGGATGGCGATCAGCTCTCGAAGACGAAGAACGAACACTTCCTGGTCTTCGGCGGAACGATCGGCGATCGAGCCGGCGTTTCGGACCAGCCAGTCGAGTTGGCCAAGGATGGGCTGATGCTCGGCCCGCAGGTTCTCGACTTGGATGGCCAGCTCCGGCGGAACGTCCGGGACCGGGTCGGAGGGGCTGAAGTACCCCGCCGCGTCATGAGCGCGGAACCGGGCGTGAAGCCGCTTGAGCTCATCCTTAAGCACCTCGCAGCTTGCCTTGTCGGCTACGCGATCGGATTCGCGATCGAGGATGGCCTCGAGGGCGGAAAGAGAATCTTTGAATGAGTCATCCGGTGAACGCTGGGAACGGCGTGTTATTGGGGGCATGACCAGATCCATGGTAGACACTCCTTTATCACAACGCCGGTCGTCACGCGGCCGAGATCGGCGGGACCGGTGCGACCCCGTTGGTCGATCGGAAGATTGTGCGCGAAACCCTGGTATGATTCAATGACGTCCGCCAAAATCGGCCCAGCATGGACCCAATGCGTCGGCGGTCCTATCAATTGTGTCTTTACCGGGTCCGATTAAAGGGCAAGGAATGCTTAAACCCCGCCCGCGAAGGGAGTTTTTATGGCCAAGGCTCATTGGTTTTATCATCGGCGAAACTGAGATTCTTGTGCAAAAGCGCAAGAGTTTCTTGCGGAGCATGGAATCGAGGTGGTCCAGGTGATCGATGCCTCCGCCCGGCTGGAAAGGGATGATGCCCTGGCGCAGGCCGCGAAAGTTGACAAAATAAACGCGACACGCGGGCGCGGCGTGGTTTCTTTCTCAATGAAGCAAAACCCACCGGATCGCAAAGCGTTGCTAGCCCACTTGCTCGGGCCGACCGGTCGTCTACGAGCGCCGACCCTGCGGAGCGGCCGAACGCTAATTGTCGGATTCAACGAAACGATGTATCGCTCGGTGTTTGCCAAGTGAGGTCAGGCGCGAAGCGGGGACGACTGCAACCATGACCAACGCCCAGCTTTCGAAGATTCTGGATCGCATCGCCGACATGATGGAAATTGACGAGGACGATCGATTTCGAATCAATTCGTATCGGCGGGCCGCGAGGTCGGTCGGCGACGCAACGGAAGAGATCGGCGTACTGGCCGAGGCCGGGCGACTCACCGAGCTCCCAGGCATCGGCAAAGGCATCGCCGAGCGCATCGAACTCCTGCTGAAATCAGGGCACATGGACGTGCTCGACGCATTGCAGAAAAAATATCCGCCGTCGCTCACCGACTTGCTCGACATTCCCGGCATGGGGCCCAAGAAGGTGGCCTTGGTACACAAGCAGTTCGGCGTGACCGACCTGGCCGGCCTGAAGCGAATCATCGGCTCCGGCGAGCTTGCCGCGGCGAAGGGAATGGGCGAGGCCAGCGTCAAGAAGATCGCCGACGGGATTGAGTTTGTCGCCAGCAGCGGAGCGCGAACACCGCTTGGCGTGGCCACCGCCGTCGCGCGTGAACTGGTCGCGGCGGTCGGCAAGATCTCCGGCGTCCGCCGCGTGGAGATTGGCGGCTCACTTCGGCGCGGCTGCGAGACCATCGGCGACATTGATCTACTGTGCGATGCCGCGGACGGCGAGGCCGTGATTGC
>JBGTDB010000212.1:0-2669 GCA_041748515.1 Phycisphaerae bacterium | reverse complement strand
ACCAGCAGGGGAAGGTAGGCCCGAATCATGGGCGTCGCTCGACTCACGGCCTGGGCCAGGATGCCCCATACGGAACCCCCCTCGATCCCCCCACTGCAAGGGGGGAGAGATAATGCCCCGGATCTCCCACCATGCGGGCGGCTTGATGAGGCTTTGCGGCGACGAGAGGGCTGGCGGCGCTGCGCACGCAGTGCATGTTCGCGCGGGGGCGAACTGCCCAGCTCAAATCGTAAGTCGTGAAAAACTGGCACCGACCGGGCTCCCACCCAGAAGCGAACGCAAAGAATCGGGGAATTGGTTCAGGCCTCCGCCCCCGAGAAACCGGCTGAGGAATCTCAGCCAAAGTGGACCTTAGCAGAAGTGACGATACGAAAACAAGTCGCTTTTTAAGGTTAACCTCAAAAGGCTAGCCTTCACGGGCTAATCCAAACGTGCAAATGACAGCCCCGGAGCAGTGGCCATGGGGCAGCAAGCCATGGAGTGATGAGCGGCGAGAATGAGGAGATGGGCACCTGCTGGGCCGACATACACGCAACGGCGATGTGGACTTCTCAAGCCGAACATCATCACCGGACCGGCGGGTTGGCTTCGGGACGTTTCTTTGTTTGGTCACGTTCGCCGGTTGTGGCTCGACAAACCCCCTCGCGAAATTGCCTGTGAAATCTTCTGACGACGAGAGGGACAGAATTGGTTTTTCCCTTGCCTGATTGCCCGGAGTCCGTAGCCGAACCTTTCTCAGCCCGGCTACACCGCTTTGCACGCTTGAATACGGTAGCTCTACAAATTCAACTATTCCGGCGTTGCACGTTGCTACAGATCCTCAAACCCGTCGGAAAGCTCGTCGGCCAGGTCTCCCAACAGCCCGGCCAGGCTCTCCGCCTCCTCCGGACTTACGGTTCCGGGCTTTTCCGCGCGAGCTGCTTCGCCCGGTTTTCGAGGCGCGGGTGGGAACAGCTCGGAAATGAATTCGACGGGATTTGTCACCCGGGCACCGCGTCGGTGGGCCTCGTGGATCAGGGCGGTGTCGCCCGAGACCAACCGCAGACGACCCGGATCGGCCGCCCGGCGAATCGCATCCGCGATCAGATCGTCCGCCGTGCGCGGCCCGCTGAAGCGAACGTCGATCCGTCCGGACGACATTTGCTTGGCCATGGGCCCGTCCGGCAGTCGCCCGTCAAGATACAGGACCACGGTGTCGGCCCCTTCGCGTGCCCACCGCTCGATATGGCGGACCATGGTTTCGCGGCCGACGAGCGGCACCGGGGCATGGGCCCGCATGGCATGCAAGAGGTTATTGCCGTCGATAAGCACATGGCCGGACACGGTTCCATTATGCCCCGCCCCCGCCCCGGTCGCGACCCGCCCTCCGTGGTTCGTCGTAATTCAATGGCTCCCGCGGGCCGGCCGCTTTGCGCTGCCCTTGGATCGGCGTATGATAGTTACGTCGCTGGAATCGTCGGAATCGCCGGCGGCCGTGGCAGCCTTCGGCAAGAATTGTGGCTCGGGTGTCTCATCCATTTTCACCGCCGAGTGGGCGAAGCCCTAGTAAACCCGGCGATGCCGTAGGCGGTGCTAAATAGGGTTCAAGGTCTTTGCCAGAGGCTGATTGAAGGCAAAGCGATTTCCGCGCCCAAAAGCGTCATGAGGGGCCGTAGCTCAGTTGGGAGAGCGCCTGGTTTGCAACCAGGAGGTAGCGGGTTCGAACCCCGTCGGCTCCAATTTCTGGTGGACAATTCACAACGACCGATTGGCGCACACGGTTCGGACCAGGGGTACATGAGGTTCGTACATTGCGGCATCGAATAGACAAAACCGCAGGCCCCGACCGACACCTTCCTCAGGCTGACTGGTTTAACCAACTTCAGGAAGACGCCGAGAGGTGACCGCTACGTGACAACCGCATTTTCAGCCCATTGAAGTCGGTTCGATTGACTTCGGAGGTTCTGACAGATTCTTGGATTGTTTTTTTTGTTGTTGCCAGGGCTTGCAGGCTGCGTACAATGGTTGTCGGTTGGGCGTACGACCCGGCGCTAGGGTCGCGGCTAGGTTAGGACTTGCCGCATCTCTTCTGCTACTCGACGATTCCCACCTGCGGGCTATGGTTAGCCCCTTTCAACATGACCCAGAAAGAGAACAACGGGTCGCAGCCCCTGAGATAGAAGGAAAATACATGGGCACTAAGCTTTACGTCGGAAATCTGAGCTACTCGGCAACCTCATCGGACCTTGAAAGCTGGTTCGCACCGCATGGCACGGTCGAATCCGCCGAGGTCATCACTGATCGGGCCACCGGACAGGGCAAGGGATTTGGATTTGTGGAAATGAGCTCGAACTCTGAGGCGCAAGCGGCCATCGCGGCGCTCGACGGAGTCGAGCAGGGCGGCCGAGCGATCAAAGTCAATGAAGCGCGGCCAAAGGAAAGCCGTAGCGGTGGTGGCGGCGGCGGCGGTCGTGGCGGAAGTGGCGGTGGCGGCGGCCGTGGAGGATACGGCGCCGGTTCACGTCGCTGGTAGTTCTGTCGAAATTCCGGGGCGGGCCGGTTCGAACAATGTCGAAACCGGCCTGCCCCGATTATCATAGCCCATACCGGAACCGCGGGTGCTTTTTTTGGCGCGGATGCACTCGGCGGTGACAGTTCCCCGATAAACTGATAGTACCTTATAATTCGAG
>JBGTDB010000211.1:0-3577 GCA_041748515.1 Phycisphaerae bacterium | reverse complement strand
CATCAATCGATGGATGAACTGCTGCGTCGATGTCTCCGCCCCGCCGCGCCAGGGATCCAGCCATTCCGCGACCAGCGCCACCTTCATGCCGGAGAGTATGCCCGATTCGCCCACGATTGGCGAGACATTCCGGTCACGCCGGCGTTCCGCCGGAGACCGCGGCAAGCCGTTGCGTGCGTGCGCGGTCATGACGGGCGATTTGAAGCGTTTTACCCGCGATTCGATAGGCGAGTCGGCGGGCTGATCGGCGAACCTCGGCCTCGGAGACCGTGCGCCCGCGAAGGTATTCAACCAGCCATCGAAAACGGTCGGCGCTGGAAGCCGCCGTCGTTGGCGTCGAGTAATTCAACGCGGCCAGATCCTTGACGATCCAGCGATTCAGGAGAATCCGCGGCCGAAGGACCCGCTGCAAGTCAATCAGTCGAAGGCAGTTCTCCGGCCAACTCGCCGAGTCGTAAAAAACATGGGCCAGGTAGAGGTCGCGATGAATGAATCCGCACCGATGCATCCGGGCAATCAATCGGGCGAGATGCGGCGAAACCTTGCGGATATTCAGCGATTGCCCCGGTCTTGTGCGAAGGACGATTGATTCAAGCGACGCACCGGGTACGGGTGCGATCAAGATTGCACTTCGAGTCTCGATGCCGCCACGAAGCTCCTCACCGAAGGCGATCGGCTCGGCGGCCGCAATGCCATGTTCCCCGAAGGCCCTCAGCCACGTCCATTCAAGCCCGGCAAAACTCCGCGCACCGCATCGAGCACGCAGAACCTGGCGACAGGCGCGCCGGGGCGGGCGAGTGTACCGCTTGACAAAGACCGTGCGAATCCCTGATGCCGCTCCCAAAGAGTCATCGATCGGAATTGCCCGCTGCTCGCCGGGTTGCGGATTGCGGGCATGGTCGATCCTGACGCAGAGCCGTTCGCGCCAGGGGTCGAGCCCCGGTTTGGAAAACGAGTCGTCGTTGGTTGCCGCGAAGATCGCATCGAGCGAATCCAGCCCGGACGCAATAACCTGGTCGAGAAAACTGCGGATAACGAGAAGGTCGTTATGCCGGACAACGTCGGAATCCAGCCCGGGCGCCGGCGGAGCGGTCTCAGCCATGGACATGCTCGCGTGACGCTGACTGATGCGACTCGGCCCGCCGCTGGAGTAGCTCAGCTGCCGCCTGATAGACAATCTCCGGCGTGATCGCGGTCATACACTGGTGGTGGCCGAGCGGGCAGATCTTCTGTTGGCACGGGCCGCAGTCGATGTCCGTCCGAACGATGCGTTCGTCCGCGTAGCTCGTCGCCGTCCAGTCCGGATGCGTCGGACCGAAAAGGGTCACCACGGGCACGCCAAAGGCCTTGGCAAAATGCCGCGGCCCGGCGTCGTTGCAGATCAAGAGATCGCAGCGCCGAATGAGCGATTTCAGTTCGCCCAGTGATAGCAGCGGGGTGTCCCAGACCAGGCCCTCGCGGCGCATGGCCGCGCCAATCTGCCGGGCAATGGGTTCCTCGCCCGGGCCGCACGTGATGATGGCTTTCGCCCCCTTCAATTCGATCAGCCGATCGGCGACAGCCGCGAAACCTTCCGGCATCCAGCACTTGGACGCCCCGAACTTCGCCCCCGGGCTGATGACCGCCAGCGTGTCGGCCTCGCCCACGCCGCATTCGGCAAGCCGCCCCGCGAGCGACTCTTCGCAATCGGGCGTGACGAAGAGTTCGAGCTGATCGCCCGGCCGCTCGCAGCCGATGGACTCGATCAGGTCCGCGTAATACTCAACCATTGGCATGGGCAAATACGGCCGCAGCGACGCGGGCAGCCTGGCCCCTATCCTCACGGCCACTTCGGGCCCCCGCCAGATACGCGGTCCATCGGGTTTGACGTCATCGAACCCTCGCTGCGAGTCGCAGGCTATAGTCCGCGCGGCCCCTCCGAGCTCCCCGACTTGCGGACGCTTTCGTACGCTGTCAGCCCGTGGCAAAAACCTTTGAGATTTATGTGGCACCGGTTTGTAACCGGTGAAAACACGGGTTGAAAACCCATGCCACACCTTTTGCCACAGGCTGCTAAGGGTCACATTCCTGATCGACGCGGCCGTGACGATCGGTCTGCCTCAACGTTAAAGGCGCGCGCCACGCGCGTTATCAACTCGTTGATTGGATTCCGTTCGCCTTCCCGAGAAATGAAATGATTCGCGCGAAAAAACGCCCGTACCAAGCAGACCCAGTTACAATGCGCGCAAGTCCTTGTGGAATAAGGACTTACGACAAAAATGCCCAGGCCGAGCAGACCCAGTTACACAAGCTTTTGAACCCAGTTACATGGCAAATGACCGCGATTTCACGCCCGGAAAAGCCAGTTGCGCGGCCGCCAGATTCACGCGCCGAGACCGCATATCGAGGCCGCCGCACTCGATCCGCGCCGCGAATCTGCCCTTTTCCCCGATCACCAAACTACCGGTTTGGGGGTTGCCAATTCTCAACCCTCGGAGAGCTCCTTGTGCGTTGTCCGCCCCGGCGGTACGATTATTGGACCCGCCGGCTCCGTGCCATGGGCACCGAGCGACCCGAAACGCGAACCGGAGGAAGAACATGTCCCGGGATAAGCTTACAACGAGCGCGGCCGCAGTGATTTTCGCCATCTCCCTTTCCTCGCTTGCTTATGCAGGTGAACCGAGAGGAGCCTGCTGCCTTTCCGGCGGCACGTGCGAAGATAAATTGACCACGCAGGATTGCTTCAGTCAAGGCGGGGCCTATCTCGGAGACGGAACGGCCTGTTCGGCCGAGGCGTGCGAGCAGTCGATTCAGCGCGTCGATGCAAGCATCAAGGGCAGCCTCTTGATATTTTCCAAGGTCGAGCTGCGCTGGGGCCCCGACGGCGGGCTGACCCAGGATACGATACTCGAGATCACCAACGATTTTCAGGATCGCGTTTGCGTTCAGTTGTATTTCGTGAATGGCGACGAGCAGCTCGATCCGATTTTCACCGGAAGTCCGCCGATGCAGATTGCTGAAGGCGAGCCGGGCTGGAACAAGGTCAATTGCAGCTTCTGCCTGACAAAGGACCATCCGACGTACTGGTCGGCCGCGACAGGATTGCCCCATCCTCATCCCAACCTGAATGTGCAGGGAGCGGGTTGCCAGCCGTTTCATATTCTCGATCCGGCCGGCGATGACGGGATTCCAGGTCGTCCCGATCCGAACGTCCCTGGCGGAAAGATGCTGCGAGGGTTCATCTACGGGTGGGCGGTGGACAGCACCGGCTGCCAGATTCGCTGGAACCACCTCAGCGGCACGGCCACGCTGATCAACTATGCCGATACGACGGCCTGGGACTACAATGCCTGGGCGTTCCAGGTGAATGATCCGTTCGAGCAGGGCCAGCGTGCTGGCAATTGCGGGGCCGTCGCGATGAACGGCGTGATTTACGACTCCGCCTACGATCTTCTGCTTTTCGATTTCTTCCGCCCGGGTTCCATGGCGCTGTCGAGCGGCACAAACATGGTTGCCACTGACACCTCGCTGACGTTGCATCCGGTGAGCGTCGATTTCCGCCAGGACGCCGACGGCCCCTTCACCACCAAGGCCCATT
>JBGTDB010000210.1:0-5858 GCA_041748515.1 Phycisphaerae bacterium | reverse complement strand
GCGTCGGGGTCGCCATCGGCTGAGAAGTTGCCGGGCAGCGCCTCGCGTGGGGCAAAGCTCCGGCCTCCCGCCAGGGTGATTTCCTCCTTGCCGTCAGCCTTTTTCTTCACCTGCCGTCGCACCGGCCAGCCTGCCTGCTCGGTCGGCAGTGCGTCGGCTGTCTCGAACTGTTGCGGCTCGCCGCTGTATTCAATCTCGATGTGAACCGCCCCGTCGGCCGTGACGCGGATTGTCTCCTTGCGCTCAAGACACCCCGCGCAAAACCCCGCGGCCGATACCATCGCCAGCATTCCCGACAACTTTGCAAACATCACCGATCTCCTGCCAAAGGGACCAAATGTAGCCCAACCACCCGCTGTGCCCTCAAAAGCACCAAACGTGACCCGTCTGATGCCCCGGTTCTCCAATTTCTGGTTCCGCGCCACCCAGGGCCAGGCAGCCATCCGTGGGCTTCATTATTAAGACGGCCGGGGAGGTACTTTGGACTACATGGCTGATTCGGGGCCGGGGGACCGGATTTTCGGCCAGGGAAGGGGAACTGAACGGCCACGACAGCGATCCAAGCCGTGCGAATTCGTCGCCTGCTCTCTTACTTATGAATAGTAGCTGCGGAAGATCTCGCCAAGGTCCGGCTCGCCGATGGATAGATCCTCGATCGGCTGGGTTGCGCACCAGTGGACGAGTTCCTTAGCTGACCCACTGAGACGGCCGTGCCATTTCCGGCCGGTTTGTTCGGTCCACTCCACCGACGCGGGAGTTGACGGGTTGGGAAGTGCGGAGGAAGGATTCGCGACGTGCGAAACCGAAGGTTGCGCATCGGGGCCGCCCGAAGTCGAAAGGTTGGGCAAAGAGGAATTTTTCCCCTCCGACCAGGCGTCCGTTTTCCAGGCGATCGACACGCTGCGCTTCGCCCGCCCGCGCAGATTGGCCAAGGCGTTCTCCGCCACCAATTGCCCTTTGCGCAGAATGGCCACCCGGTCGGCGAGTTGCTCGACTTCGCTGAGCGTGTGGCTCGACAGGAAGACCGTGCGACCGTCTGCCGCGCACCCGCGAAGGTACTCATAAAGACGCGACTGCATTATCGGATCGAGTGAGGCGGTCGGTTCGTCCAGAATCAGCAGCTTCGGCCGATGGCACAGGGCCAGCACCAGCCCGAGCTTCTGCCTCATGCCGCGGGACATGTGCTGCACGGCCACGCCCGGATCGAGATCGAACCGTTCGGCCAGCTCCCGTCCATGCCCAACCAGACAAGTCGGTTGGCTGCGGGCACCGTTCTCGGCCCTATCTCCCCGCACCGCCGCGGCAATCCGCAGTGCCGAATTGCAGGTCATCCAGGGATAAAGCCGCACGTCGCCGGAAAGGTATCCAACGTCTCTCTTGACTGTCGTGCTGTCCCGCCAGCAATCCGCCCCAAGCACCGAAGCGTACCCGCCCGTCGGCCGCATGAACCCCATCAGCACGCGCATCG
This sequence comes from Phycisphaerae bacterium, assembly GCA_041748515.1. Lineage (GTDB taxonomy): Bacteria > Planctomycetota > Phycisphaerae > UBA1845 > UBA1845 > JBGTDB01. The sequence goes on along the minus strand of JBGTDB010000210.1, from coordinate 4,390 downwards.
TCGTCGTCTTTCCCGCGCCGTTGGGGCCGAGGAATCCATAAATCGTCCCCGCCGGGACATTCATCGACAACCGCTCGACGCCCACCCGCCGGCCGTAGGACTTGGTGAGGTTGGAAATTTCAATGGCGGAACGGCTGCCAAGGGATTGTGTATCGACGTCGCAAGATTGTCGAGTTGGGCAAAAGGTCAAGTGCGGCGTCATCGGGAATCCATTACTGCAAGAATCCACTTTGCATCGCGGTGTTCAATTCCGCCGCTTCGCGGATCAAAATCAAACGCAGCACAGGCAGGATATAAGTCGATATCGGAATGGAAACAGTTCATGAAAGAAGCAACATCGTTGAGCGTGACTGCACCATTCCCGTCGGAGTCCCCAAAGACCCGCATGTCTAGCGCCATGCGGTTTACGCTGAAATCCAAAACACGTTCAACATCCGAACCATCCAAGTTCGCCCGCATGACGCCGCGGCAGTCCGGATTGGCGGAACTTTGTGCCCAATAAAGCTTTCCTTGGCGTTCATCGACGGTTAACTCGTATAAGCTCTGGGCGCAGTCGGTCGTATAGATCATCTGCTCATTGCTGCCGTCGCGATCCAAACGAAACACCATTCTTTCCGCGCTGACGCCAAAGCGTCCGGCCAAATAGATTTTTCGTCGTTCGTTATCCAGCGCCGCTGAGTACACGTAGCGCTCAACGTCGACGAACAACTGAAGATTGGTGCCGTCAAGATCGGACAGAAAAAGCTTCCCGGGCCTGTAAACATCGTACCACAGCACTTTTCGATCGACAGTGTCGACGGCCAACCTGCCTGGCAAGAAAATATCTGACGGCGGAGCGTAAACTAGATGTAATCCAGGCTTATTAAGACCCATGGAGTAAATGTGCCCCTGCGTATAGTGAAGGTCCAAATAGGGAAACCACGTAGTCCAGGATAAAATCCCTATTTCGCCGTTGACGATAATCTGATCAAACTGCCCCAGATTCTCCGCGAGAATTATTCGATGGGCGAGAAAGTCCGTCTTGCCGATTGCAGAAAGATGAAACGGAGGCTCGTCAAACAATACGACACCCGAGAATCCAGTCCAATACAAATGCCCCAATACTGAGTCGAACCCAAGTCCCATTGGTGCGACACTGACAATCAGGGGTTCGGCGATTGAACCGTCAAAAGTCGAGCGGACCGTTTCGCCGCGCAGCCAGTCCGCTACATAAACGACTTCACTTGGAAGGTCTATCAAGACTATGCGACCACCGTGAGTGCCGAGCAACTCGATGGACGAGCCGTCAAGGTTGGAGCGGAAGAGTTGAGATTCCTGGGGAAGCCACCAGCGCCGCGACATTGCGCCCTGCTGCCAATAGAGTTTGCGGGCAGCGACGTCAATAGTGATCTCTGCGATTTCGGCCGTTTCGACAATCACATCCTCTACATTTTGCCCGTTCAGATCGGCGCGCTGTATGCGATGCAGGCCGAGATCGCTCCAATAGAGTTTCCCATCGACCGGGTCGATCGCAATGGAGTTCGGTTCGATGGAATTGTCGATGCCAAGGCCCTCGATGGACTTGTCTTCCGGGCGGGCGCGATAAACGCGCTTTGCGCCTTGGTCGGCGAAATACAAATAGCCCGAGGCTGTGTCGAAAGCGATGGCCACTGGATCAACCATTCCGTTGAACGTCAAAGCATCATGATTGCTGTTGTCCAGATCAACGACGCCAACTTTAGGCACTACCGGCCATAGGCCGATTGAATTCCCAACATAGAAAACCCGATCATTCTCAATATCAAGTGCCATAGCCTGAACCACGACATTGATGTCGCCCAGGAGTGGTGCAAAATCCGCTCCGTTCAAATCGCCCTGACGAATGGCACCAACGCAATCATAATTGCTGCCACTTGGGGCGGCATATCGCGTGTCAGCCGTGAGCAGACGCTCTCGCTTTGTATCAACAACGATGTCCACCACATCATGCCAGCACCAATCCATCGCCTTTTCCTGCACTTTGCCATTGGCGCTTGCGCGGTAAATACCATCGCCGGACTGGGACCAGTAGATCACCTGGGCCTGCGAAGTGCTGACAAAAAGCATAATCGCCATCAAAAGACGTCGTATGAAACGGAAACGATGAGCACATTCCATATTGCATTCCATTATGGACTCTCCGGGCGCCGCTAACGCATTATAGATCATATGTGGCTCAACTACAACGCCGCATCGCTGAATTAATGCGCACTTCATGATTGCAGGCGACGGCTTCCCTTAGAAAGGGCCATCAGGCCTTGCTTTGGATTTGCGGCTTCCCAAAACATGGGAAGTGTTCATCAAACAACGGATGCAGGGACCGTGCGAGGATTACGTCTAAAGAAACCTATTCAACGCCTCGCAAACTTCCTCGACATCCCCTTCCGTCAGTTCATGATGAAACGGCAGGGCGATCGTGCGTGCGGCCACGGACTCGCAAATGGGGAAGTCGCCGGGTTTGTGGCCGAACCGCTCCATGTAGAACTGCTGCAAGTGAATCGGGGCGAAATAGTTGCTGCATCCGATGCCCTGCTCGGCGAGGGCCCGGAGGATTTCGTCGCGGCGAGTCGGCGGAACATCGTCGGACAAGCGCACGACGAAAACGAACCAGTGAACGTCCTGTAAGCCGCGTATTTCCGTAAGTGCGATTGATTCGGGGCGGCCGGCTGAATCTCCACGGCCTGTCCCGCGTGATGCAGGTGAGACGATGCCACTCGCCCGGACACTTTGCATCCGGAGGCGGCTGTTGTCGCTGAGGCGCTCGCGGTAGAGTTTGTAAACGCGCCGGCGATGCCGCTTGATCTCGTCAATGCGCGAGAGCTGCGCCAGGCCCAGTGCCGCATTGATGTCACTCATCCGATAGTTGTAGCCCATGCGTGGATGGGCCAGCCAGCCGCTCGCCGCGGGCTCAGCTCGCCTAAGCCCGCCTTCAACGCCGGATTCCGACCGAATGGTCCCAGCCCCGGCCGCAGGGAATGCCCGCGTTGAACCGCCGACGGCGGTGTCTCTCCCTTGATTTCGCATCGAGCGGCACAGGTCGGCGATACGGTCGTCGTCGGTGACGATCATGCCGCCCTCGCCGGTGGTGATCTGCTTGTTGGGATAGAATCCGAATACCCCCGCGTCGCCGAACGAGCCCGCCCGCCTGCCGCCCCATTCGCTGCCCAGGGCCTCGCAGGAGTCCTCGATGATCTTCAGCCCGTGCCGCTCGGCGATGATTCGGATCGATTCCATGTCCGCGATCTGGCCGAACACGTCCACTGGCAGGATGGCTTTCGTACGCGGCGTAATGGCCGCCTCGATGCGGGAGGGGTCCAGATCCCAGTGGTCCGGGTGGATATCCACGAAAACCGGCCGGGCCCCTTCCATCAGCATGCAATTGGCCGAGGCCACGAAAGAAAACGGCGTGGTGATGACCTCATCGCCAGGGGGCGCGGCCCCCTTTAATCCGGCTCCGCCGGGGCCGATGCCCATCGCCCGCACCAGCAGGTGCAGCCCGGCCGTGCCGCTGGAGCAGGCCACGGCGTGCCGCGTGCCGCAGTATCGGGCCATCGACTCCTCGAAGGCCGGAACTTTGGGCCCCAGGCTCAGGTGAGGCGTTCGAAGCACCTCGACGACGGCGTCGATTTCCACCTGGGTGATGTTGGGCCGGGCCAACGGAATGCGAATGCTCATGTCTTCTCTCAAAGCGCGGGCTAGCAAGCAACTCTGATCCGAGCCGCGACCGCCTGATCCGAGCCGCGACCGTTAGGGAGCGGTTGACTCAGCTGATGCCCCTCGGTCACTACCGCTTTACGGTCGCGGCTCGGAATACAAACGAACAGCCTGACCGAGTACCGTAGCTTGGTTGCCTTTGGCGACGGCCGCCGGAAGGCATTATAGTGGGCAGAGGCGCGCACCGATAATCCTTCGGCGGCGTACTATCGTCAGTCCAGCGAGCTTTCTGCGCGTACGGAGCTTCCGTCTCATGAGTAAACCCGCCCGGTCCGGCAAGAAAAACAAAGCGGGCGTTACGCGCAGCGTCGGCCGCGGTCCGCTACTCAGCGAGCAGGCCTGGCGGGCGGCCATCGACAACCGCACGGCCGCCGTGGGCATCATCGGCATGGGCTACGTCGGCCTGCCGCTCATGCGGACCTTCTGCTCCGCCGGGTTTCGCTGCGTTGGCTTCGATATCGACACGGCCAAGGTCAAGAAGCTCAACGAAGGCAAGAGCTACATCAAGCACATCCCTTCGTCGCTCATAAAAGAAGTGGTCACAGAGGGCCGATTTCGGGCCACTTCCGACCCGGCCGTGCTTCAGCAGTGCGACGCCATTCTGATCTGCGTGCCCACGCCGCTGACCAAAATGCGCGACCCGGACATGAGCTACGTC
>JBGTDB010000209.1:0-2648 GCA_041748515.1 Phycisphaerae bacterium | reverse complement strand
GATCTCGATGCATGACCATGTCTTCGAGCGAGCGGATTTTTCGAGTCTGCATTCGGCTGCTTTCAACCCGCAGCCGCTTGGTTTCGTTGGCAATCTCCTTGGCCCGAGGAAGATTTTCGACCCCGTAGAGCGAATCGCCGGCCTGAGGCACATCATCGAGCCCCCAGACTTCGGCCGGAATGCCGGGCCCGGCGCTTTCCATTTTGCCGCCGCGGTCGTCAAGGAGCGCCCGGACTTTCCCGCAGGCGTTTCCGCAAACTACGAAATCGCCGACGTTTAGCGTGCCTTCCTGAACCAGAACCTGCGCAACCGCTCCCACGCCCGGTTTCGTCTGGGCCTCGATCACTGCGCCGAAAGCGGGGAGCGTCGGATCGGCTTTCAACTCCATCAGGCTGTGCAATTCCGCGAGGTGTTCGACCAGTTCCGTCACGCCCTCTCCGGTAATAGTAGAGGTAGCGATCACGTCAGTATCGCCGCCCCATTCGCCCGGCGTCAGGTTGTGCTCGGATAACTGGCCGTAGGTTTTCAGCTTGTTCTGATCCCCGAGGTCGATCTTGTTGAGGGCCACCACGATCGGCACCTTGGCCGCCTGTGCGTGTCTAATCGCCTCGATCGTCTGGGGCATCACCCCGTCGTCCGCCGCGACCACCAGCACAACCACGTCGGTTAAATTCGCTCCGCGGGCCCGCATGGCGGTGAACGCCTCGTGACCTGGCGTATCCAGGAACGTCACCGGGCCACGTGCCGTTTGAATGTGGTAGGAGCTGATGTGCTGCGTGATGCCGCCGTCCTCACCGGCCACAACGTGCGAGCGGCGAATCCGGTCCATCAAGCTCGTCTTGCCGTGATCGACGTGGCCAAGCAGCGTAACAATAGCCGGCCTGGGCTGAAGACTCGTCCGCTCGCGCTTCTGATATTCTTCCTTCAATTCGTCCAACGCAGTTCGACAAGGAACGATTTCCAATGCTATTCCAAAGTGCAGGGCCAGGAGATGGGCAGCCTCGTTGGGCAGTGTCATGTTTACGTTGCCCAGTAAATTGAGTTGGTCCTTCATGATCTTGAACAATTGCATGAAGTTTACGCCGGTCTCGGCGCAAAACTCTTTCATTCGTATCGGCTCATGGACGACCGCCTTGGTTTTCGGCCCGGACGGGGTGGCCAGGGCCATTCCGCCGCCGGAAGTCGTTCGTCGACGGTGAATTCTACGTCCGGTCGCCCCCGCCAGCCGTTCGCGACGTTCCGCAAGATCGCGATCACGCCATTCGGTGCCGGGTTCACCCGCCCCCGGCGTACGTCCCGAGCCGCGCTTGGCTACGGCCTTGCCTTTCTTTCGCGGCCCGCGATCGGATTCGCGAGAGACATCCGGAGTCGGTCCGCCGGGAGTGGGGGTCGCATCGCGCCGCGGTCCTCGTCGGGAGGGCAATGTGTCATAGTCCGGCGCCTCATACCGCACGACGCGCGGCCCCTGGAGCTTAGCGGCGGTCGGCACGTTCTGTGGTCCGGCAGGCTTGACCGGTTTTTTCCCTTTTCCTTTTCCGGACACTGCATCCGCAGCATCGGCTGCATCGTCGGTTGACGACACTTCAGCCGGGGCTGTTTCCGCTCCCGTTTTTGAGACGGCGTCGGGCATCGCCGCTTCATCTTCTTCGTCGGACTCCAATTCCTGGACAATCGGCTCTTCAGCCTCCTGGGCGATCAGTTCGACCGGCTCGTGGGCTTCCATCACCGCCGGGGCGTCGATCGACTCGTCAACCGTCTCAGTCGCGTCATCGTCAATCGATTCGCCTTCGGCCGAATCCTCGCCTTCGGGCACGGTCGCGAGCACTTTCTTTCGCGGGCGCTTGACGCGGACCTTTTCCAGATCGACAGGTCTTGCGGTTTCAAGTGCCGTCCCGATCTGACCTTCAGAGAACCATTCGCAAATGGTGGCATGGAGCCCGGCGCTGAGGGTAGACATGTGGTTCTTGACCGAGTCTATTCCTTCGGCCTTGCACTTGTCGATGATGATCTTGCTCGGAACGTTCAGTTCCTTCGCAAGAATGTGAACACGCATCTTCTCAGCCAAAACCCGTCTCCAACCACTGTCAATTCAATCTAGTTGCCGATTCAATCCTGCGTACAACGTACCATTCTTTGGATCAGTTCGACTTTTCGACGTTGTCTTTGACGTCGCCACCTTCCAGATCTTCGCCGGTCGAATGTTCAATCTGCACTTCGGACACGAGCGCGGGCTCGGCGAGCTGATCCTCATCTTCCGATTCCATTGGCTGCTCCGCCGAGGAGGCTTGTTCCGTCGATCCGTTCGAAGTTGGCGACGGCGATTCGCCGGACTCAATGTCCGCCTCATCATCGGTCGGGGCCAACTGTGCCTTTTCCGCCGCTGCCTTGGCGGCCGCTGCCTTAGCGGCCTGCTCTTCAACTTTCCGCTTGGCATCTTCTTCGACGAACTTCTTGGCAGCTTCCCCAGCCGTTTCCACAACTTTCTGGGCCAGCTCCTGCTCCATGCCGATTTCTTCGACCAGCGGCTCGACCCCGACCTCAGCCACGTCCGCCAGCGATATCAAACCAATGGCCAGCAGCTTGTCGAGCAGTACGTCCTCGATACCTTCGATTTCCTTTAAGACGTTTTCAAGCCGGTCAACGTGGCG
>JBGTDB010000208.1:0-6348 GCA_041748515.1 Phycisphaerae bacterium | reverse complement strand
TTCCGGGCGCGACGGCACCCGGCCGGACGACATGCGGCGCATCATGGATCGCAGCGGCTTTGTGTATCTCGGCCGAGCGAGAAGCCATCCGTTCGACCGCCTGTGGCATCTTTGTTTTCGAAGACAAGGTGGCGGGCCCGGCCACCATGCGCGGGTCGATTGAAACATCGTTCAACCCCGGACGGCGACGCCGCGCCCGGGAATTGGGAAGTCCGTACTAGGCCACTGGAGATTCCAGAATGATTACGCTGACCGAGTTGTGGTTGCCGATTCTGCTTTCGGCCGTGTTCGTCTTTATTGCCAGTTCGATCCTCCACATGGTGATTCCCATTCATAAGGGAGATTACCGAAAGCTCCCCGGCGAGGAGAAAATCCAGGACGCCATCCGTGCCCAGGGGCCTTCGGTGGGCACCTATATGTTTCCGTGTGCCGCATCGATGAAAGATTGCGGCTCGCCGGAAATGATCGAGAGATTCAAGCGCGGACCGGTGGGGATCATGACCGTTCTGCCCAGCGGCGCGCCGGCCATCGGCAAAAACCTAATTCAGTGGTTCGTTTATACGCTGGTGGTCGGCCTGTTCGTGGCGTACGCGGCACTGCTGGGTTTCCGGCGGGGGGCGGAGTTCATGCCCGTGTTTCGGCTCGCGGGCACGGTGGCCCTGGCCGCCTATGCACTCAGCCCCGTACCGGAATCGATCTGGAAAGGACAGCTTTGGTCCACCACCGGAAAGTTCATATTCGACGGCGTCGTGTACGGGCTGATCACAGGAGCTACGTTTGCGTGGCTATGGCCCGCAGTGGCATGAGTGGGTGGTGGTTCGCCTTCGAAAACTATCAATGAAGATAGAGGCCCTGGGTCCGGATTGATGGATTTCGGCGACGACCGCGCAAGCTTGCACGGGTAAGGGCAAGGAAACGATTTTCAGGCTGCGGTGAGAGGTGTGGCACGAGTGTCTCGCCCGAAGTTTCACCGCTGAGCGGGCGAAGCCCGAATGAACCCGGCGTTGCCGGGGGCGGTGCCACACGGACTCGGTAGAGTTTAACCATGGACACTGATGCTCGCGTGTGGCGTCGAGATTTTTTTGGCAAAAGACATTCAACTCTTCGGAGAAAGGGATTCAGTATTATGAAATTGCCGACCAACAGCAATCATCGAACATGGAGACATCCCGTCCTTGCTGTCGCTGCAATCATGTTGAGCGCATTGGTCTGGATGGGCGGGCAGACTTCAACAGGTCGCGCGGTGGCCCAAACTGAAAACTCGCCGCGCGGCCGGGTGGCGAGCGCGCCGAGCAGTCGGGCCAAACTGTCGGCGGATAAGGCGGCCTTGCTCCTCGTCGATCACCAGACGGGCCTGCTCTCGCTGGTGCAGGATTACGGGCCGGAGGAGTTCAAGAACAACGTGCTGGCCCTGGCCGCGACAGGTAAGCTGTTTGCGCTGCCGACGATCCTGACCACCAGCGCGGAGACCGGTCCGAACGGGCCGATCCTCCCCGAACTGCGGGAGATGTTTCCGGAAGCGCCGTTTATATCTCGCCCCGGTCAGATCAACGCCTGGGACAACGAGGATTTCGTCAAAGCAGTGAAGGCCACGGGGCGAACGCAGTTGATCATCGCGGGGGTGGTGACCGACGTGTGCGTGGCGTTCCCGGTGCTTTCGGCGCTGGACGAGGGCTTTGAGGTGTTCGTTGTCGCCGACGCGAGCGGCACGTTCAATACGGCGGTGCGCGACGCGGCCATAACCCGCATGGCCCACGCGGGGGCGATCATCACCAACTGGTTCGCGGTGGCGTGCGAATTGAAGCGCGACTGGCGGGCCGGCGACGGTCCGGGGCCGCTGGCGGAACTGTTTGGCAAACACATCCCGGCGTACAAGAACCTGATGGTCAGCCATCAGGCGCAGACGAAGAAATAACAGGCGGGGCGGGGGAATTTGCTCTTCGGTCCGTCCGCCCGGCATGAATGCCGGGGCTCGGGCCAGGCCCTGATGGTCAGACCGTCGGATGTGGCGCGAACGCGAACGTCCTTCGCTCCTGCCGGAGTTGTTTTCAAGGGCTAACGATATTACCGGCCGCGCGGTTACGCGCTATTCGGTTTGGTCGAAGAGATCATTCCGTTTCGGCGCAGGGGTTGCCATTCGGCAGTTTGGAATCTCGGTGAGATCGACTGGCTACATGCAGATGCGCATTGGCCACGCTTGATCGCCCAACAGTTTCCGAAGAATATCGGTATCGAGGCTGCCCTGAATATTGCCAATGCGCTAAAGGTAATGGCAGTGCAGATGAGTCGAGATTGTCGGAAAATAAAGCATAACGTGGGCAAATTGCTTGAATTTGGGGGCGACAATCCGCACCTTCGCGAATGGAGAGCCGTAAGGGAGAACGTACTGTATCCGGGTTCTTGTTGATTCGCACCGTCAATTCGCCGTATATTTACCGTTATGCCACCACCCAACCAAGCCGAAGAAAACCGATGCAAAGGGAAATCGAAATCCAACCTTCCGGGCCCAGGATCACACCCTTCGCGAAAGTCTAAGAGGAACCTCTTGAATTTTACTCTGGCCTCATTGCCGGAGCTTCAGTACTTCCGTACGGATGAGGAACGTCAGACAGCGCTCGATGAAATCGGCAGCGAAGCGGGAAACCCGAAGCGAGGCGGTTTCTGGATGGCGATCATTCTGATCGTCGCCACCGTGGTCATCGCCCAGTATATTGCCGCCTGGTTACTATCTTACGTCTCCTGGCCGGGTGCTGTTGAAGAGATCGTTCACCTGGCCGCCATATTCGGCTCATTCGTTTTCGTTATTCGATGGTTGCATCGATGGGGGGCGGCGGCAGAGCTTCGGACGAAGCTCATCGCCAACGGCGTGCCGGTGTGCATGAAGTGCGGTTATCTACTTTATCAATTACCAGTTGCGGTCGGCCGCTGCCCAGAGTGTGGGCGCAATTTTGATGCAGAGGTGCGGCGCATCCTTGGAGCAAATTACGAGTCGGATGCCTAAGCGCAGCATTTTCTCCGGAGTTTCGCGCACGGACTTGGTCATATTGATAGTGCGATCATTGCGTTCCCGCGCGGGGGGCGTCGTCGGCCGACTTTTCTCTCGTGGGTGCGTTCTTGACGTAGATGTCGAGCCAGCGTGTGGTCTCCCAGGCCGCGTGGAGGAGCGATTCGCGGGCGCGATAGCCGTGGCTTTCGTGCGGGAGCATCACCAGGCGCGTCGTCGCTCCGTGTCCTTTGAGCGCGGCGTAGAATCGTTCGCTCTGCATGGGAAACGTGCCCGAGTTGTTGTCCGCCTCGCCGTGGATCAGCAGAATCGGATGCTTGATTTTTTCCGCGTGGGAGAACGGCGACATGTTGATGTAGGTTTCCGGGGCCTGCCAGAAGGTCCGCTGCTCGGCCTGAAAACTGAACGGCGTCAGCGTGCGGTTGTAGGCCCCGCTACGGGCGATGCCCGCGCGGAAAAGATCGCAGTGGGCCAGTAGGTTGGCGGTCATGAACGCACCGTAGGAATGACCGCCGATGGCGATACGATCGCGATCGGCCACGCCCCGGCGTACGACTTCGTCCACCGCCGCCCTGGCCCCGGCGACAAGCTGCTCGACATAGGTGTCGTTGGGCTCCGCCTCGCCTTCTCCGACGATCGGCAGCGATGGATCGTCAAGAATCGCGTAGCCATGCATAAGCCAGAGCAGCGGCGACATGGGGCTGGTGCGTACAAAGCGGTACGGCGAGTCGGTGACCTGTCCGGCCGCGTCGGCACTCTTGAATTCCTGGGGATAGGCCCACATCAGCAAGGGAAACGGCCCGTCCTCGGGCTTTTTGCCGGGCGGCAGGTAGAGCGTGCCGGTCAGCTTCACGCCGTCGGCCCGTTCGTACTGGATCATTTCCTTGTAGACGCCGACAAGTTGCGGCGTCGGATGCGGGAAGTCGGTGAGGGCTCGATCGCGGCCATCCGAAAGATTTCGCACAAAGTAATTCGGGGGCTCGGTGATCGATTCGCGGCGAGTCAGGACTATGCCGGCGTCCGGGTCGAGCACGGCCGCGACCGATTCGTAATGGGGCGATTGAGAGTGAAAAAGCCGTTTCGTCTCGCGGGATTCCAGTTTCATCCGATCGAGAAACGGACGATCGCCATCGGGTGACGCGCCCTGGCCTGATAGAAAAATCGACCGATCCCCATCGGCGGTCATCAACACCGAGGTGCCATACTTGGATTCGGTCATGACCGGGCTGCCGGGATCGGCATAGCGGTCTTCGAACGAGCGGTCGAATAACAGGACGGGCGATTTCTCCGGGGCCGACGGATCAACGACCCATGTTCGCGTCTTTCGGTTTTGCCACCAGGACTCTGAAACGAGGGCGAGATTCTCTGAGCCCCAGCGGACTCCCCCGTAGCGAAGCTCGGTCGAGGCCAGCACGGTTGGTTCGCCCTTAAAGGGGGCGGAAAGGGCGACCAGCTTGTCGCGAACCTCGGCCGGACGCTTGGGGTCGCCCCCGTCCTGAGCCTCCACCCAGCAGAGCGTGTTGGGCGCATCGGCCCGCCACGAGAAAGATCGCGGCCCGGTCGGCACCGCGGAAAAATCCACCGGAACTTCGTCGGCGACGGGGTTGTCGGCGACGCGGCGAACCAGGTTTCCCGCGAAGTCCCAGATTTCCGCGCGATGGGCGAATCTAAAAACGGGAACGATGTACGAATAGGGGCGGACGACGGTACGAACGAAAACGTTCTTTCCATCCGGTGATGGCGAAACATCGGCAATGATGCCGGGCGAGCCGTTCGGCTTGATCTCCCCGGTGATGCGCACCGCGGCAACCCGACTGGTCATGTAATGATCGAACAGGGCTTCATCGTGCGTGTTCTTGAGCAAGTCCTGATAGGTTCGGGCGGGGGCGGTTCTGCCGATGTTCTCCTGCACGATCGGGCCGGCGGGGACTAGCGGCTCGGGCGGAGCAGCCCCGCGGCCTTCGGGTACGAGTCTGACCAAGAGCGTTTTGCTGTCTGAAACCCAATCGTAGGGGATGCCCAAGGTCGCGTTCAGCGTAGCGTCAGTCAGTTTCTTTGCTTTGCCGGAATCGACCTCGGCAATCCAAAGCTCAAGTCCGTTTTCGCGGGTCATGGCGAAGGCGATTCGGTTGCTGTCGGGCGACCAGCGAACGCCGGTGATCCGGGGATCGTCTGGCAAGCCGGTGACGGCGCGTTCGATGCCCCGCGAAGCCGGGGTTGAGGGGACTGAGTCCCCGTCGGAAATCCGCTTGAAGGTCAAGCCCTTATAGGCCCATTCACGGCTTCGTCCGTTGGTACGGGGATTGATGCGAAGACCGGCGAGGCGAAGTTCGGGCTGGGAGAGTTCGTCGATGGGCGGATAGGCCGGCTGCTCCAAGAGCACCATCCAGGCGCGGTCGGGGCTGGTGCTGACCGCGGGGGTCAATGGGGCGTCAATCAAATCGGCAATGGCTTTCGGCGGCGTCTCGTATCGGGCCGGCTCGGGAGGTTTGCCGCGCTGTCCCATTGCGTCCGGGACTATGAGTGCCGCAGCGAAACCCGCGGAAAGGGCAACAAGCCGATAACGCGCGAACTGATCGGTGTACCCCTGTCTGCTGATAAGTCGCATGATGGCCTCCTTCAGGCGGGTCTGAATGCTCAGGTTGGCGGGGGGACACAGTCCCCCTCAAAACCGGCTTCGCCAGCGGTCCTGCCTTCGAGCGAGCGCAGCGCTCGACACGTGCAACCATTCTACGGGCTTGCGGCCGGAGTGCGAGCGGCGAATCGATTCCCCGGCAGCCGCCTGATAGAGCCGGAAAGCTGTAGCCGGGTCAGGGTGGCCGCAACCACCCCCGCGTCGAGGCCTGTGGTTTCGCAAATAGCGTCCACGTCCTCCGCTCCGGAGAGGATGGCATCGTACACGGCGTCCTGCCCCGCGGGAAACAGGCCGCCTTCGACGGGACTCGGTCGAGAATTCAATCGAGCGGTCTTTGCGGCGGGCTGGCGGACTTCGGAAGGGTTCGGGTTCATGGTTCGGCCCACGTCGCCAAGCTCTTCGAGGATGTCGTCCAGGCATGTGACGAGCTTGGCCGTGCCGTTGCGTATCAGGGCGTTGGCCCCGGCGCAGAATTCGGGCCGATCGACGTTGCCGGGCAGGGCGAATGCCTCGCGGTTGTACTCGACGGCGTGCCGGGCGGTGATCAGCGCCCCGCTGCGATGGCCGGCCTCCACGACGAGCACGCCGAGGCATAGGCCGGCGATGATGCGATTGCGACCTGGGAAGTTCTTGGCGTCGGGCGGGGTATCAATCGGAAGTTCGCTGATGAGCGCTCCGCGTGCCGCAATCTCTTCGGCCAGCTCTTCGT
>JBGTDB010000207.1:0-8894 GCA_041748515.1 Phycisphaerae bacterium | reverse complement strand
GCAAGCTGGATCACGACGCCAAGGCCTTTGATTCCGGGGGTACCGCCGGGATCGAGATAGACGGTGGTGATTCCATTGGCCAGGGCCTCGCGCAGTTCGTCGAGGGCGAAGGGGTCATACGCATCCCAAACCGTGGCGGTGGCGTCGGGGCTGGCGACCGGGCCGATACGTCCCAGCGCGCTCCAGGCATCGATCAGGCCCGGGGTGATTGTCTTGCCCGCCGCGTCGATGGTCTTGGCGGTGAGTCGATCAGCGAACGGCAGATCGATCTGCTCGCCGATCTGGCGGATGCGATTGCCTTTGATCAGGATGTCGCCTTTTTCAATGGGCGGGCCGGTCATGGGGATGATTCGGGCGTTGCGAATCACGGTGGCCCGCTCCATCAGTTGGCCGATTGTTGAGTCCGCGGCCGGACCGCCAACGATTAACAAAGCGAAGGCAAGGCAACTCTGGGGGGATTGAGGGCGATAGCTGCGCTTTCTCATGTCCTGGGTTCTCGCTCCACAGGCGGTCCGGTTCGGTACTGAAAACTCGCGGTGCCGGCAGGACGGGCACGGCTCCCGACAGGGAGAGGACCCGATTCGCCATCGGCCAAGCCGAAAGCGAACGATTGGCATGTTGCCCGGCTAGAGTATAGTCGGTAGTCAGGTCGTGACAAAATGAGGAAACACGGACCTTTGGCACAAACGGGATGTTTGCTACAACAATTTACAAGATCGAAGCATCTCCCAATTGCCCCATACGACCGTATCCCCATGGCAGTTGGCAGGACTGTTGCGGTGCCTGCGGTGTTGCTACCAGTGCTGAGACGAATGCCCGGCCGACCTTCCGTTTTTGTTTAACTTACGACTTTTAATTTGGGTATTGCGTTTGGCTGGTCGTCGTCGAGCTTGGGCAATTCCTTCAGCGAGGCGAGGCCAAAGACCTCGAGAAACTTCGTCGTGGTGCCATAAAGCAGCGGCCGACCGACTTCCTCTGCCCGCCCGACGATACGAACGAGATTCACTTCGCGAAGGCGGGCAAGCATGTCGCCGACGGCCACGCCGCGAATGGCTTCGACGTCGGCCCGTAGGGCGGGCTGTTTGTAGGCCACGATGGCCAGCGTTTCGAGCGCCGCCGGCGATAGCCGGGAGTCGGAGCGTCGTTTGTTCAGCTTCTGAATCCAACGATCGAATTCGGGCAGCGTCAGCATCTGGTAGCCTTTGGCGATGGCGGCGATGCGGAATGCGGCTCCGGCGGCCTCGTAGCGTTCGTTCAGCTTTTCGATAATTCGCTTGGCCTCTTGGGCGTCGGCGAGCTCGGCAATCTCGGCAATGGAGCCTGCGTTAAGGGGCTCATCCGTCGAAAGCAGAATGGCCTCAACGACCGACTCGGACAATTGAGGGTCCGTGGGGGCCTCTGGCGAAACATCCGGCGCGGGTCGCCGCTGGGCGCGGGGCCTTTGCTTCGTTTCGGGATCCGGGCTCATTTCGGGCGTGACATCCGTTAATGAATCGGTCATTGTTTCCATGATTGAGTCCGGCTGCGCGGTTGACATCGTTTTCATTCGTTGCGATACCGGCGGTTTGCCTCGCGGTCCGGTCCGCCGGCGGAGCCCTTACCGTCATTAGAACTATCGGACGGCACCGGCGCGACCGCATGAATCCGTGTTTGGCGGCCCACGGGCCAGCGTTAAACTCTACCGGAAGTTGATGACAAAAGGAAAAGACGTGCCCGAACAGGTCAACAGATTACGGAATGCGAACTTCGCCCGGGGCAGGGACGTCCCCGCGCATTGGAAATGGAATTCCGAGGGCGGCGGAGCCAACTGGGATCGCGTTGCGCCCGACGGCGAGGGGCCACCGAGGCTACGGATTTCGACGGTCGGGGCCAAAGGATCGGCGAGTTTCTCGCAGGAAGTCGGCTGCGTACCGGGCAAGCACTACCGGATTGAAGCGGTCATTTCATGCCGCCTTCGGCCCGGCTCGGACGACGGTGGCGCGGTGCTCCGGGTTTTGCAGCAGCCAAGCAAAGGCCGCTTAGACCCGGCCTCGCCGGGAGCTTCACTCGCCACGCCGCCGGTCACCGGAACTGGAAATCCCGTCACGCTGCGGGCCTACTATCAGGCTCCCGCCGTCGAAAAAGGGCTCAAGCGGGGTTTGGCCGACGGTGCAAAAAAAGCCAGAGTCTTGGTCGGCATTGAACAGGCCACAGGATGGCTAGTGGTTCACGAGGTCCGATTCATACGCATCCTCGAGCCGGAGCACAGTTCGCACCCGTTTGCCGCCCTGCCGCCGGCTCATGCCATGCCGCCTCCGCGTCGGGTCGGGCGCGTGTGCGTTTGCTCGGCGTCGGCCGAGCAGCGGCCCATTACTGATCGGCTTCGCACGTTTTTCGGACAGGCGAACGTAACAACCCTTGGACCCGAAGACCTGAACGCCGAAGTGCGCAACGGCTCGGTGGATTCCAGAGGGGCGATGTTGGGGAGGCAACCGCTCCCTAACGGTCGCGGTTCGGAAAATGGTCGCGGTTCGGATAAAGGTCGCAGTTCGGAAGGTGCCCGCGGCTCGTTTGCGGCCGATGCCATCTTGCTGCCGGACGTGACGCCGCCGCGGGGACTTCGCGGCACGGCCGCACTCCGGAAGCTGGCGGAAAACCGGATCGTGATCATCTCGTTGCCCGCCTATGCGGCGCTTACCCGAAAATCGGCCTCACCGGCGGTCGTTCGGCGCATCGAACAGGTTGACGATCCCATTCACGCCCGGGTCACGTACGGCAACTTCGCCACTGGCGGTTTCGCCCTGCACGACGCATTCGTATTCGCCTGGGCCGGAAAAAAGCCCGGCTCGTATTGCCAGAACCAGTTTCGCAAGAGCAAGCCATTCCAGGCACATTGCAAGCGCGAAGGGCTGATCACGCTTCTTGATTCGCTTTGCGAGCGCGACGCCACGTCGGAACAACCCGTCGCGCTGTTTCGGCCATCGGCCAACGGCGCGCTGTTCGTCATGGACATCGAGCCGGTGGAGGCGGAAGGCTCCACCATGGGCGAGCCGATTCTGGCGATGCGATTGCTGCTTTCCATCCTCGGCCAGGAGCTTGATTCGTTCGGACAATACCTGACTCCGATCCGAACGGAGGCGGCCTTTCGCGAGATGATTCGTGAATTTACGGTGCGATTTCCGAATGCCCGGGTTCACGATGCGGACGTGCCCAGCAGCGAAGTGACGGAACAGATTGTCACGGTCGGCGGCGAGGACGAATCTTTCGGCCTACCCCTGATGCCCAAGCCGGTGATCCTGCTTCGCAGCGGCCTTTTGGGGGGCGACATCGAGAGCATGTTCGGCTGTTTGACCTGGCTTAAGCAATTTGTCCGGCCGGAGCCGCACGCCTGCCCTTACGGCCTGGCCCTGGCATCGCGGTACAGAATTGCCTGGGTGCCTTCCGTCGCTCCGTGGCAGGGCGGCACCGGCAATTACGGCCCACTTTCAACCGGGCTGGCCGGCGGCCGCCGATCGGGCGAGCCGCCGCAGATAAGCACCAGTATTGAAGCAGAGCCGGGGGCCTTGGCCCTTTTGATTGACGTAGTGTCGCATCCGATGCACCGCACTCGCGTAACGTTGGCCCGCGAGGGCGGCGGCGATGTTCATCGGGCCACTCTATCTTATGACCATGTTGCGAAGTGGTTGCCCTTGTTATTCCTGCCGAATGAATCCGGATCGAAGCGGGCAACACCCGGGTTCTGGAGGGGGAGCGAATTGTTATTCACCGCGGAACCGGGCGGTTCTCTTTGGGATCGGTCCACCTATGCCTGGCGGGTAGAGGCGCCTCCTTTGGAAATTTCCGTCGATGCCGGGGCGTTTGCCGAAGGCGCGCACGCCGACGCCCTTCGCGCCGGGGCACAGGTGGTTCGAATCGAGGTTCCAGGCAATGACGCCGATTTCCCGGCTTTTTCTATCTATCGAACGGGTGTTCTGGCCACGCTCATCGAGATGGTGATCGGGTTGCAGTTCGGGTTGATCGCGGTAAATCGAAGTCGATCGGCCATCCATTTTGACGGATTTCCGCCGGTGTCGCCCGGCGCGGCCCTCATCGCCGATCGAAACGAACCGATCCTGCGACAGGCCGTTTGTCAGGCGAGTTAGCCGGGGTCGCTCAGGCCTGGCTTCGGCGGGCGAAACGGATGGCCTGCTTTAATGTGGCCAAACCGCCGTCGGTGAGTAGTCCGAAATGATCGACCTGCACCCCGGAAAATCCGGGTTCAGGCGGGCTTTGCCCACCGGCGAAGCCCATCGTCACCGCACGCTGAACGGTCGAGACAAATTCCGGACCGCCCGGCCCCAGGGCCGATGAGGCGGTGACTCTCAATTCGTTGCGGCGGGCTTCTCCAACCAACGCCGCATCAAGTGACAAGGCATCGCCCGCACGGGACAATATGGCGGCGGGCGCGGCAGGGTTAGTGCTCGTTGAAATGGAATCGCCCGGGTGCGACGAATCGCGGGCGAGAATCCACTCGACGCTTTCGACGGCCGTGAGCCGGCGCATCAATCCGTTTAACCGCTCGGATTGAAAGCGCAGGTATTCGTTCAGTGGAACATTGGTCGAGCGAAGTTGTGCGACCGACATGTTCTTGTCGCTCTCCCGGACAAGCAGATTATGCAAAGCGCCTTCGACGCACTCGGATGCGGCGGTGGAGTCAATTCCGGCGTCGTCGGCCTGTTTTCGACAGCTCGAACAGAAGCAGACGCCAAGCAACGCGGCGAAATTGCGATTCAGCAGGTCTTGTCCGTCGCCTCGGCGTGCGATCAATGAATCGCCAAGAAGGCCCGGATCGAGGGCCTCCTGCCAGCAAATGGAAAAATCCTCAACAACGACGGCAGCGGGCTTGAATTGTTGGGTTAAATCGGCGGCCAAAGCGGCGACGTATTCCTGCACGTCGGGATTGCCCAGGCACAGGTTGCGCGTTGATTCCAGGCCGAATACGCCTCGCGCGGCGAACTCGGGATAGCGTTCGGCCAATCGGCCCGTGGCCGACGCGGAAATCAGCAGGCGAAGGGCCAGCCCGTGCCGTTCGCAGGCGGCCGTCACACGGGCAAACCGCTCGCCTTCGTGCGCCCAACTCGAAACCGGGGGACGGCAGCGCGTTTTTTCGTAGCCGTGGGCGGAGGGTTGAAAGTATAGCCCGCCGCGGCTCCGGAAAATTCGCGGCTCCCATGGACGGGCGCGAAGCGTTACGGAAGGTCTGGCCGCGGCCCAAACGCAAAGTCCCGTGACTCCGATCTCGCCGTGCATTCGAGCCAGCACGGCATCCGACTCGGGGGCGGTCAGATCCCAGGGATACGCCTCGACGAAGCATTGGATCATGATTTCAACCTCGCTATGAGGGGCCACGCGCTTGGGTATTCTGGGTGCATTCTATGGGCCGGCGAATCTCGAACAAGGAGGAAAATAGACCGCCGAAATGATTTGGGTTTTGGGGAGCCCTCGGTGATTTAGGAACGGATTCACTGGCGGTCTGCGCGAGGCAGTGGTACGCTGGTGCCAATGGATTTTTTTAATTGGGCGGCGATCTGGGTTCATACGGCGGCCCACGCCCGGAAGTCCGACCAGGGTTTCCTGGTGCGCCGGATGTGCTGACGATCGCCGATCCGCAATGCCTGGTTGGCCAGGGAATGACGTGTATCGAATTCTGAATGCGATCTTCATCATTCGCTCATCGCAGGCAAGGGAGTTTATCACATGCCCGGATCTTTCCAGAATATTCTCCTTCCCACCGATTTTTCCGACAGTGCCCGGCCTGCCGTGAATTGTTGCCGCGAGCTCGCCTCGAAATTCGGATCGCAGCTTCATTGCCTTCACGTGGTTGACGACGCTTTTCAATATTGGACGGCCGTGGGGCCGGAGAGCCTGCCGGTGGGGCCGCCGCCTGAGGAGCTGCTCGAACTGGGCCGCACTCGGATGGCGCGGTTTTGCTCCGAGTTCCTAGCCGGATTCTCGCCGCCTGTGATCTCTCATGTGACGTATGGGCGGCCGTTTGCCGAGATCATCGAGTATGCCAGGGAAAAACAGATTTCGCTGATCGTCATGGGCACGCACGGCCGCGGCGCGATTGCCCAGGCGCTGCTTGGCAGCACGACGGAGAAAGTTGTGCGGAAAGCGCCCTGCGCCGTATTGACGGTGCGCACGGGAACCCAGGTTGAGCCGGCGGATCGCGAGTAGGAGAGTCCACACCGACGCCATGATCGATCGATCTCCAGACGGTTCGGCGCTGTCGGCCCACATTCGAAGCGTCGGAACCTCCGCGGCCATCGGGGCGGGGCTGCTTCTGTACTTCGGTTTCGCCCATCTCGCGGAACCGGTCGGCAACGATCTTTTTGATTGGTCGGCGTGGGTTTTCTTGCACACATTGCGGATCGGCGGCGTGGCCCTGGCCCTGGCGGCGGTCTGGCTTTGGACGGGCAATGTTCACGGATTGGTTTATGACGCGGTCGTGGCCCTGCCCATCGGGGCGCTGCTGATCCTGTCCGGCGTCGGCATGTTGCTTGGCGGCGGGAACATGATTCAAACCGTCATCAACGGACTTTGCGGGGCGATGTTCATCTCTTCCGGGTTGTACACGGCACGGCTCTATGCGGGAGCGCGTTCAAACAGGGATGCGATGGAAACGGATTCGGTTGTTCCCCCCGGGGCTCGTGAGGCGAGACTCGCAACCTCTCCGAAGGAGTTGAACCAACGTTCTGAATTTGACGCCGCTCCAATCGGCGAGGAAGCGGGCCCCTCCGCCCGTTCCGAAGAACCGCCGCCCGAGGGTTATCTGGCGCAGTTTGCTCGAAAGAAAACACGACGCAATGATGAATAGGCCGACCGCTTTCGGAAGTGGCGAGCGACGGTAGAGTCCAGACTCGCACTCGCATTAGATGGGATCGACTGATTCATTGCCCGCACACTCCGGGTTAAATATTGTGACCCGGCACATCGCCGGCGAAATCAAGTATGTTGGATGAACCAAACCAATCGAAAAGCGATTCGGATTCTTCTGGGCAACCCAATCTAGACCGATATGCCCGCTATTCACGGCAAATGCTAGTTGAAGGCATCGGTTTGGAAGGCCAGCGGCGGCTGTCGGACGCGAGCGTCCTGTTGGTCGGGTGCGGGGCTCTGGGCAGCGTGGCCGCCGACATCCTGGTTCGCGCGGGAGTGGGACACCTGCGCATCTGCGATCGTGACTTCATTGAAGTTGAAAACCTTCAAAGGCAGGTTTTGTACGATGAAAGCGACATCGCCGCGGACCTTCCCAAGGCCGAGGCGGCGGCGCGCAAGCTGGCCCGGGCGAATTCGCAGGTGCGGATCGAGCCGGTCGTCGCGGACCTGACGCATCTGAACATTTCGGGACTGGCGGATAGGGTCCAGCTCATCCTGGACGGCACCGATAATTTTGAGACGCGATACCTCATTAACGACTTCTCGGTGTCGTCCGGAGTTCCGTGGGTCTACGGGGCGGTCATTTCGACCACAGGACTGTGCATGGCCGTGCTGCCGGAAGCGACCGGCGGGCGCGAAGAACAAGGCTCCAGCATTGCCACTCTTTCGCACAAGCCCGGCGACGCTGGTGGGCAGAAACCGCATGAGTCCCGTTTCGCCGGGTGTCTGCGTTGTGTGTTTGAGGAGCCTCCCCCGCCGGAACTCAGCCCGTCGTGCGATACAGCCGGCGTGCTCGCATCGGCGGCGCACATCGTCGCGGGATATCAGACCACCGAGGCTCTTAAGATTCTGACTGGAAATTCAGAGGCAGTCCGTCGTGGGCTTCTGCAAATCGACGTCTGGTCGGGTCGAACGACCACGATCAAGATTGATCGAGCGGCGGAGGCCGAGGGATGCCCGTGTTGCAAGGGCCGGGATTTCCCGTTTCTGGATGGGAGGCGGGCCGGCCGGGTCGTGACGTTATGCGGACGAAACGCGGTGCAGATTGCGCCCCACCGGACCGACCGGACGGACCTGAAAGTCATCGCCGATCGGCTTCGTCCCGTTGCGCTGGGAATAGTTCGCCGGAACGACTTCATGGTCCGCGCTGTCGTTGACGGCTTTGAGCTGACTTGCTTCGCCGACGGTCGCACCATTGTGAAGGGCACGGGCGACCCCGATCGGGCGCGGTCGATTCATGCCCGGTATATTGGAACGTAGTACGAGTTCACCGAATAGCGCGCTCGCCCCAACATATTGTCCGCGACTTCAAGTTACGGTTATCAGACTCCACGGACTGACCGTTGTCATAATCGGTCCGCATAAGACTGACTTAATCCAGTTCAGAAGTTGCAATACGCGCCCGTCGTTTGCCCTGAGAGAGGCAAGTATCGTACGCTGAGCGCGTGCATCCGCTCGCCGGCGCAATCGCGCCCACGTCGAGGTGAGCAGCTCTGCGCGTCGGCGCTTGCGTAGCGACCGCCGCCGCATGCATATGCGAACTAAGAAGGGGAAAGATCATGTCAACACATCGCGTACGGCCACTGCGCCGTTCTCTCGTTTCGGCTGCGCTGATTGCCACGGCCGGTTCCATTCTGTTGATCGGGCCATCGCCACAACCGGCGGAGTCACAGATGCTCTTGCCACCCAATCCCGTGGTTCGGGTCGAGGAAGACTGGGTCATAGTTCTTAACGAGCCGAACGGCAACGTCACCGCCCCGCAGTTTCACACGGTGATGGCCCCGTTTCCGGACTTCGCAACGACCTACGCCCAAGTGCTCTGGAACTATCGCGAAAATCCCAGTTTTCTCGCGGGCGGCGTGCAGCTCCAGAGCTATTGGGGCGAAGATCTGAACCGCGCTCGGTCGATGGAATTCAGCATGTTGAACACCTCGGCGGAGACGATCTCCTGGACCCAGGTGCTTGTGGCTGACGGATCGATCCTTTCCTTTGAAGTG
>JBGTDB010000206.1:0-2028 GCA_041748515.1 Phycisphaerae bacterium | reverse complement strand
CGTGGTTGACCACGTCCACCTGACCGGCGACCGCGAGACGATTGTCCAGACGTCGTGGGCAGCCGGTCGTCCCAGCCGCGCCATCGTCAACTCCCGGATTACTCCGCGACCCACCGGCCGCCGCCGTGTCGACGCCTACCGCTGTAATCAGTGCGGGCGAGTTGAGTTCTACGCCGTGGATGTGCAAGCCTGATGGCTCGTCAACAGCTTAACTCACCCGAGAGAAAAACGATGCGATTCGAAACTGAATAGTCGGACGAGTCCTGTACTATTACAGGCGGCCAATCATCCGACAAGTGGTGAAACAGCGGAAGAAAGCCGGCGATCCCGGAAGCATTTCGGAGTACCCACCTGGGGTTCTTTAAGGCGACCGCCTCGTGCGGCGGCCGTTATGCCGGATCGGGCCATTTGCCCGCGACGATGCAATTTCGACCTGTACGCTTCGCTTCGTAGAGGTGCCTGTCCGCCGTTCGAATCATCTCGTTGGCGGCATGCCCGACGTCTTCGATGGTGATCGCGTGTGCAATTCCGATGCTGATGGTCACGGATAGAGCCTTTCCCTCCCATTGTACTTCCAAGGCCTCAATACTTTGGCGAAGCCTTTCAGCTACCATTTGAACGCCTTCGAGCGTCGTGCCCGGTGCGATGACCGCGAATTCCTCGCCGCCATAGCGAGCACAGTAATCAACCTTTCGAATGTTCTGATCGAGCGTGGCGGCGACCGTTTTTAGCACATGGTCGCCGGCCAGGTGGCCGTGGTTGTCATTGAATGGCTTAAAGCGGTCGACGTCGATGAGCAGCAGGGCAATGGCCCCCTCTTCGCGGGCGAGCCGCTGAAGCTCCAGGCTGAATCGAGCGTCGAAAGCGGCACGATTTCCAACGCCGGTCAATGCGTCCGTCGTCGCCCGCTTGAGCAGGTCGGCCTGCATGTTGGCCAGCGACTGGTTTTCCAGGTGCATGGCGATGCTCAGTTCGGCGATCCGCTCGCGGATTTCGTCCTCGATATCGACGGGGGTTCTGGACTTCCCGGCGGGTAATTCGAGTATCGTCCGAAAAGTCTCTAATTCCTTGGCGATTTCCCTCAGGAGGTCTCCGGCCCGTTCGCGGCTTATCTTCGTTGCATCCTGACAATGCGACAGAAACGGATCAATGTCGGTCGGGCCTCCTTGAATTGCGGAGCAAAGGCCCGTCGCGGCGAATTCAGCAATGAGGAGTATCCGCGGAAGCATCGGGCCGTCTGCCGGCGTGTCCTTGCTTCTGAAGGATTCGACGGCATCGCAGATTTCATCGGGCAGGCCCCACGAGCGCAATACCTGCCCGCCGAGGGTGGCGTATGTCTCACCAAATCGCGCCGACTCGTGCGTGGGCAGGTCCGTTGGGATGATGCCCGCGGTCGCGATAATCTCGGAATAATCGTCCGGATATGCTGTCGCGAAAATCGTTCGACCAATCTGACTGAGCAGTCCGGCCAGGAAGGCCTCGTGCGTCGCGCCGACGTTTAGTTCTTCGCTAAGGTGCCTGGACGCCATGGCGCAACAGAGCGACTGAAGAGCAAATCGTTCATGGTCGAATCCCTTGCAACTCGGATGACCCTTGCGCTCCAGGGCGCTGAACGAAAGGGCCATCATCTTGATGCTGCGTGCGCCCATCAGGGCGACGGCCTGGGGCAGTGAAGTGACTTTGCTTCGCAGGCCCGCGAGCGGCGAGTTGACGAATCGCAAGATCTTGGCTGAAAGGCCGGGGTCGAGTGCAATCGCGTCGGCGAGTTCGCGGGCCGAGACATCTGGCTTGCGGGAAAGTTCCAGTAGTCGCATGACCACACTCGGTGGCGTCGGGAGCTTTCCCGATGCCTGTATCTCCTCGAATAAACGAGCCGTGCCGATTGCAGTCGATTCCAAAATGGTCACTCCTTCGTTCCCCGGTTCTGCGGCGAAGAGTCCGCCGAGTGGTGGGGATTCTCCCCCTCTTGACTTATACGATCTACGCTTCGTGTATCGGCGTTAGCTGAAACCAGGGTTAGGATGCAGG
>JBGTDB010000205.1:0-11373 GCA_041748515.1 Phycisphaerae bacterium | reverse complement strand
ACTGCTGATTGGTTCCTTTTACCTCAATGCCCATGGTTTTCAAGTTTTTTCTTCTTGGAGCGTCTTTGCTTCCTGTTCCTTGCCCGGGCGGCCCTTCAGGCGATAGCTCTTACCCGTCGCGGTGGAAGATTCCGGCCTCGTGGGCCGCCTCGACCCCGGCGGCGATCTGCGTACAGACCTCCAGCGCCTCGTCGACGGGCATCGCCCCCCGATCCAGCCGCTCGGCCAGCGTCTCGCCTTCGACGTATTCGAGTATCAGGTATTTCCGCCCGTCCTGCTCCTCAACGCCGTAGATACCCGCCACATTGGGATGATTCAGCGACGCCAGCGTCTTCGCCTCACGCTCGAAGCGGCCCAGCCGGTCGGGATCGGCGGCCAGATGCTCCGGTAGCGCCTTGATCGCCACGAGCCGATCCAGCCGGCTGTCCTTGGCCAGATAGACCTCTCCCATTCCCCCCGCCCCGATGGGCGAGAGGATCTCGTATATTCCGATGGTCAAGCCTGATTTGAGCATCGACCTGAGACGCCCTCCTTGCGAGACCGCACATCTCTACGGGCGGCACGGGGATAGGATCACGCACGGAACGACGTCCGGCCTTGGCAGTGTCCTGAGGGCATTAGACTTGATCCGGACAGGGCGGACAAGACGCGACCAGACGGCGTAAGTAATGGGCAGCAGGCCTGACCCGCGCGTTATGTCAACGGGCGGGATCGGGCCGGGAGTGCGGATCATCGCGGCGATGCGACCCTTAGTTCGAGATCGTGCGCGAGCAGGAGCAACGCTCGCCGGTCGATCTCGCCCGCGGGCGCCGGCCCGGCCGCAGGGGTGACGCCCCATTCCGCGCAAAGTGCCCGGGCCGCTTCGAGTGTCATTGGCTAGTCTCGGCTGAATGCGCGGAGACGAGGGCGGGTGACAACCGCGAGGATTCGCACCGCGGCATCGGTATCTCCGGATCCTGCGCAGCCTATACCGATACTAAGTGGCAAACAACAGCTAACGACCGGACATTTTAATTCAAAGATTTGTCGGGTCATCTCTTTGTTCGACCCGACCTACTCGGCTTCGTTCCTCAAAGGATGGGGCACCCAAGCAGTTGAATGACGGTTTGGACCGCTTGGCCGTTCCAGTTGCCCCCTCGGCGAGCTATGGGAAAATCCCACGTTCCTTGTAAACTGTCTCCAACCTCGACAAAGCGATAGCGTAAGCCGCCGTTCGCCAGTCCACGTTGAGCTCGCCGGCTTTGTCACGGACGCGCTGATAGGCGCTGGAAATGCGCTTGTGGAGCTTGGCGTCGACCTCATCCAGCTCCCAGAATTCACTGCGCTTGTTTTGCAGCCACTCAAAATAGCTAACGATTACGCCGCCGGAATTGCAGAGGATGTCCGGAATCAGATCGATTCCCCGCTCGCGCAGGATCATATCGCCTTCCGGGTCCGTAGGCCCGTTAGCTCCTTCCGCAACCAGGCGCACGCGCAGCCAGCTAGCCGTCTCGGCTGTGACCTGGTTCTCCATTGCCGCAGGGACGAAGATGTCCGCCGGCGTCTGAAAGAACATTATGTGGTCCGCAAACTCGCCTTTCGGATAACGGAAGACGCCGCCGTGAACGCGCACGTGCCGCAGCAAGTCCTCAGGGTCGAGACCATTCAGATTTCGCACGCCGCCGGTCGCGTCTTCCACGGCTACGAGTTTTGCGCCGAGGCGCGTGAGCAATCGGGCGGTCCACGACCCTACATTTCCAAACCCCTGCACCGTAAACGTCATGCTGCCCAGATCGAGGTTCTGATCCGCTGCCCAGTGTTGAATCATATAGACCACGCCCTGCCCGGTCGCCTTGTCCCGTCCGACACTCCCGCCTGCCTCAATCGGCTTGCCAGTCACGACGTGGATGTTTCTTTGCCGATCGTGTGGCGGGACCGTGGACGCATATGTGTCCAGAATCCATGCCATGATCTGTGCGTTCGTATTCACGTCCGGCGCGGGGATGTCGTACTCCGGCCCGATGTTGTCGCCGAGCGCGTACACGAACCGGCGCGTAATCCGTTCCAGCTCCGGTTCGGAGTACTTCGACGGATCGAACTGAATGCCGCCCTTGGCCCCTCCAAACGGGATCCCCACCACTGCACACTTCCAGGTCATCCAAGCGGCCAGCGCCCGTACCTCGTCGAGGTCCACGTCGGGATGGAAACGGAGTCCACCCTTAAACGGTCCGAGGGCGTCATTGTGCTGAACGCGATAGCCTTTGAACATTTCCACGTGGCCGTTGTTCATCTTAACGGGGAAATTCACCACGATCTCGTTCTTGGTCCTCGCGAGAATCTTGCGGACGTTGGGATCAAGGTGCATGGCATCGGCAGCACGGTTGAATTGAGCGATAACGTTCTCGTACAGACTCTTCTTGATTCGTCTCGGTCGCTTCGAAGATGGCCGGTGCGTTGAAGTCGGCAAGTCCGCCCAAACTTCGACAGCGGAGATTGCCCCGTTGCCTGCCTCGCCACGAGTCGCCTCTCGGATAAGGGTAGTCATGGTATTGGAAACCTCCTTTCGTCGCCCGGTTCGCCGATCAAACATCGGGTTACTTAAACTCTTCGCAGTTGAATACCCCTCCTTCAGGCGCGGGAAACGTACAAGCCTCGCGTTTCTCACAGGCCACGCACAACCCGGGAAACCACTCGCGGTTGGCGATGGCGAACCGCTCGTCATCACGCGGCCTTACTACAAGAGGCGACGACTTGACCTCGACGACGCCTTGAAACTCGTCGCAGGACGTCACGGGACGATCGGCGGACCTCGGGAAGGTGCAAACAGGCTCGCTGGTGCAGGTTGTACAGAGCCCAGGATACCACTCCCGGTTGGACGCACGGGAGCGATCGGACATCGGTCTGGCGGGTTGCAGTGCCTTCAGGAAGCCAAACTCTCCATATTCTGCTCTTGTCCTCGTTCTGTCTGCCAGGGTATTGGTTGTCATGGTACACCTCCTCGTGTGGATCACTCTTATCGGTCGCAATCACGCAAGCCATCGCGACTTCGAAAGGCATAAGGGCACGCGCCGGGCCAAGCCTCCCGCCAATTCGGGTGACCTCACGAGGTGGTTCGTTTCGCGCGTAAGTTCAGTCAGGACAAGTACTTAGGATGCTTTGGCTAGTCAGGGAGACAACCGCCTCAGAATCGGCGGGAACGGTGACGAGCGGGGAAAAATGGACCACCGGGGAGAAACACCCCGATCGGTTCAATCTAATTCCGCGTCGTCCGACGCGCTTGCCGCGCTGGTGAATCCGCATCGCTTGAGGCTCTCGCGCAGCGTCTTTCGATCGATGCCGAGAATCTGCGCAGCCTGCGTTTTGTTCCCCTTCACGCTGGCGAGGACGGCGCGAATGTGGCTCGCTTCCACGTCGGCAAGCGTCCGATGGACAGCACCGCCGTATGGGACGGCGAAACGCAGAAGCGAAGGCAGATCGGCGGCATCGATTTCATCACAATCGGTCATCACGACGAGGCGCTGAAGGACGTTCTCCAGTTCGCGGATGTTGCCCGGCCAGTGGTAGTCGCGGAGGCTCCGCCAGGCGCGGTCCGATAAGCGTGGCACCGGCTTGTCCGCGTCGCGAGCGAACTTGGCGATAAAGTAGCCCACCAGCGGGATGACGTCGTCCCCACGGTCGCGCAGCGGCGGGAGATCGATCGTGATGACGTTCAGCCGAAAGTAGAGGTCGTCCCGGAATGCCTTTCTCCGGACCATTGCGGCAAGATCTTTGTTCGTGGCAGCGAGGATCCGCACGTCAACTGCGCGAGGCTTGGTAGCGCCGACCATTTGCACATGGCTGTCTTCCAGAACACGCAGCAGCTTGGCCTGCATACCTGGCGTGAGTTCGCCAACTTCGTCAAGAAAGATCGACCCTTGATCGGCGGCGATGAAGAACCCGGCGCGGGTGGTGATGGCACCGGTGAAAGAACCCTTCACATGGCCGAACAACTCGCTTTCCACGAGCCCCTCGGGAATTCCGCCGCAGTTTACCGGCACAAAGGGCGCTGAAGCGCGGGGACTGCCGTAATGAATCGCTCGAGCGACAAGCTCCTTGCCAGTACCGCTTTCACCGGTGACCAATACAGTGGCGGAGGTAGCGGCCGCTTTCGTGATGGCCCGGTATACCCGTTGCATCGGTGGCGACTCACCGATTAGCCCGAACGGCGCGCCGGACGCCTCAACTTCCGTCGGTTTCGAGGCGCGCCGCTGTCGCGCCTTGTCCAAGGTTTTCTGAACCGCTGAAAGCAACTCTTCATCGGTGAACGGCTTAGTCAGGTATTCCTCCGCCCCTTCCTTCACCGCCGCGATAGCGCTTTCGATGCTTCCATACCCCGTAATCATGATGGCGGCAGTCTCCGGGAAATTGGTCCGTATGTGGCGAATCAGCTCCAGCCCGCCGACCTTGGGCATCTTGAGATCGGTAATGACCAGGTCGATCGATGCTCGTTCCAGAATTGGGACAGCCTCGTCGACGCTGCGCACGGTAAGCACCGCGTAACCGGCCTGCTCAAGGTTCCGCTCGAGCACCTGCAACGTGCTCTCGGAATCATCGACGGCCAAAATCTGTGCGCCGCGTTCACTCATCGGTTACTTGCTCCTTCCCGCCGTGCGATGGCGGCGGAGTCGGGAGGCGCACATCAAACCGCGTGCCGGCGGCGGGTCCGGTATCGAAGTCGATCGAACCGCCATGCGCCGTTACAATCCCGTGAACAACCGAAAGCCCCAGGCCGGTGCCCTGCTCCGCGCTTTTCGTGGTGAAGAAGGGTTCGAAAATTCGATCTCGAATCTCCGGCGGAACCCCGGTTCCCGTGTCCTCGACGGTGATTATCACTGAATCGACCGAGCCTCGCGTGCGGATAGTAAGCGTTCCACCTTGCGACATCGCTTGCATCCCGTTCACGCAGAGATTCACTACAATCTGATTTAGCTGCACGGCGTCGGCAAAAACCGGCGAACAGGCTGGGTCAAGGTCTCGAACAACCTTGACTCCCTGTTCCGAAAGCCGCGAGGCGAGTAAGCCAAGACTCTCGTCTACGATGTCGTTGATCCGCACCCAGGACCGCGAAGAGGGCGACTGTCGGGCGAACAGCATCAGCTTGCGGACGATCTCGCGAGCGTGCAGCGCGGCCTGGATGATCTTGTCGAGGTCTTGGACAGCCCGATCGGGCACGTCCGACACCTTCCTGGCAAGCTGTGCGAAGCCGAGGACGGCGCCGAGGGGCTCATTGATCTCATGGGCGACGCCGGCGGCCAGTTGTCCAAGCGTTGCAAGGCGATCCGCTTGGCGAACCTGCTCCGCAAGGCGCAACTTCTCTAGGCGAACGTCAGACCTCTGAACGAACAGGGAAAGCTCTCGCGCGATCGCGGCGATCAGGTATTCTTCCTCCCTGAGAAACGCCCCTTCAACAAACTCGGGGCGGTCCTCGACATAGCCGACCTCCACGAAACCCCGCTTACTGTCGTCAACGACCAGGGGTGCTAGCTGCCGGTGCATTGCGCGGCTCATGTCCCCGGTCGTGAATTCCGCTTCGTCGATGCGGATGCGGGCCACGACTGCGTCAGGAAACTGCCACGCCGGCGGCAATAATCGGACGATCTCGCCGAGAACTTCGGAAGCCCGCTCCTCAGCGGTTTCAAGAACTTGAGCGATGGCGTACAAGCAGGTGAGCTCCTTCACCCGCTCCCGAAGCGCATGCTGCGCGCGCCGATCGTCCATCGCCAAACCGAGAGTCTGTGCCACCGCCTCGTAGAATTCCACATTCTGCGCGGAGAAGGCATGCTTCCGTCCGCTCAGCAGAGCAACTACGCCGGGCATGGACGAGTTTACGTCGAATGGGATCACTGCGAGTGACCGAACCTCAACATGCACGGATCCCGGCAACAATGTGTCCCCGTTGACCAGGGCCAGTTCGGACACGACATCCGCGGTCCAAAAGCTCCCGTGCTCGGTGACGCAGCGGGACTTCGGCCCGACGTTCCGGCACAACACGTTCCCGATCAATTCGTCTAGCCAGGCCGTCGGATGCGTCCTACGCGCCCCGATCGCCCCGGCGCCCGTGGCAGTCGATGATGGGTCGACACCTGTTCCCCCGTCTCGGGGCTCGAAGTTGAATGATTCGTGAGGCACGCGCGCTGCCGACCATTGATATCGTGAGGCACCGTCTTCCAAACCGGCGATCATCAGCAACGCGTCGCACCCGGAAAAATCGAGCAGCAGACGCGACACGTCCCGCAGAAACTCGATCCTTCCAGCGCCCCGGCTGGCGAGATGCAGCACGCACCGCGACGCGGCAATGAAATCCAGTGGCTCAATCCCTTGGGTTCCGAAGGCGTCGCTCATCGTCTCCATCGCACCTCCTTTGGGGCGATAAGTATTCTAACAAGAATGCTCGAAATCCGAAGCCGGCACCGACCTGCACGCATCGTCCAAGTCCTCCGTCGCACGACTCGCGTGCTCGGCGCCGCTCGACGGTCGAAGGGCGAGTCGTTGCTATCGGTGGGAGGCATCCAACCTTAGGAGACGTCCGCACCAGAGCGAGTCAGACCGCGTGGGAGGGATTCTTGATCCCGATGCTTAGGTGAGACACCTTTCCGCTCTGCCCCAGATCTATTTCCAACAACGATATCGTTTCCCGCTGCGGCTCGACTCGACGAGGCTTGTCAATTCGCTCAGAATGACGGCATGATCGACTTGAACGGAATCTTGCCATGAGTGACAAGAACAAAACCGAAAAGCCTGGCTCCGAAACGCCTAGCCCCGCGGCCGGCCCAACCAATGCGGCTGCGACCAAAGCCGGGCGCACCGTTCCCCGGCGGCTGAAGGGGTTTCGCGACATCCCCCCGGCCGAGGTGCGGGCCCGAGACCGCATGATCACCCGCATCCGCGAGGTTTACGAGCGCTACGGCTACGTCCCGCTCGAAACGCCGGCCCTCGAGTATGCCGACGTGCTGGGCAAGTACCTTCCAGACGTGGATCAGCCCGACGGCGGCATCTTCGCTTTTCGCGATGACGAGGATGAGTGGGTCGCACTTCGGTACGACCTGACCGCGCCTCTCTCTCGATACGTGGCCATGAACCCGGAACTGCCCCGGCCGTTCCGCCGTTACCAGGTTGGGCCGGTCTATCGCCTCGAAAAGCCCGGCCCCGGACGCTTCCGCGAGTTCTACCAGTTCGACTTCGACTCCGTCGGCACCGGTTCGATGCTGGCCGACGCCGAGTGCTGCATGGTCATGTGCGACACGCTCGAAGCCCTGGGCATTCGCCCCGGCGATTACGTGGTCCGGGTCAACAATCGCAAAGTGCTCAACGGTGTGCTGGAACAGATGTCCAAGGGCGCCGCGGCGCCACAGGGCGAAGGACCGAAGGGCAAAAGCGAAGCGTCACCCGAAGTGGCCCATCACGTGCTCCGTTCCATCGACAAGCTCGATCGCGTGGGCATCGAAGGCATTCGGCAATTGCTAGGCCGCGGCCGACGCGACGAGTCCGGCGACTTCATGAAGGGCGTGGGCCTGCCGGACGATCAAGCGGCCGTCGTGCTCGACTATCTGGGAATCACGGCCAAGACCCGCGCCGGCGTGTGCGACGCACTGGAGAGATTAGTCGGCGAAAGCCCTGTTGGCCGCGAAGGCGTGGCCGAGCTGCGGGAAATCGACGACGCCCTCTCAGGTGCGGGCTACGACGAAAGCCGCGTGGTCTTCGACCCCACCGTCGTTCGCGGCCTGGCCTACTATACAGGGCCGGTCTTTGAGGCTGTCTTGACGTTTGAAATCATGGACGAGAACGGGGCCAGGCGCCAATTCGGCAGCGTCTTCGGCGGCGGCCGATACGACGGATTGGTCGAACGGTTCACCGGACAGAAGATGCCCGCGACAGGAGCGTCCATCGGCGTGGACCGATTGCTCGCGGCGCTCTCCGTCCTGGGCAAGATCGGCATCGAACCGACCACCGCGCCTGTGCTGGTCACACGGCTGGACAAGAACCTGACGCGCGAATACCAGCGAATCGTCGCCGAGCTTCGCTCCGCCGAAATCAACGCCGAGCTCTACGTCGGCACACAAGGCATCGGCAAGCAGTTCAAGTACGCCAGCGATACAGGCAAGATCGCCGCGGTAGTCGTGGGCAGCGACGAGCTGACCGCCGGACAGGTTTCCATCAAGGACCTGTGCCTCGGCGACGAACTCGCCAAGGAAGTCGGCCCGGACCGCAAGCAGTGGCTCGAGCAACAACCCGCCCAACTCACCGTGCCCCGGAAAGAGATGATCGTCACCGTCGAAAAGATTCTCGCCCGCTACACCATCGGCTGAACGGGCATTGACGAGTTCCGAATCCGAATTCGCTATTCTTCCTCGCCGCGCTACATCGCCTGGTATTGCGCTTCAGTTGGAGCGCCCGGTTGAATACGTCGAATGCCGTGGTCCGGATTCGCGGCCAGGTGTTCGAGAATCTGCCAGACCGATTCAACCTCGTCGGAACTATGAACGCCCGCCGCAATCTGCTCGGCGGTCCTCGATGTTTCGCGATGCTCGCGGAGGAAAGCGAGGAGACGCCGTTGCAACTCCAGCATTCCCGCGGCCGCCTTCTTTCCGGCCTCCACGCCCGGCTGATCGTAGGCGTTCACGTCGATCAACTCCGCATAGAGTCCAAC
Source organism: Phycisphaerae bacterium (assembly GCA_041748515.1). Lineage (GTDB taxonomy): Bacteria > Planctomycetota > Phycisphaerae > UBA1845 > UBA1845 > JBGTDB01. The sequence continues at coordinate 2,708 of JBGTDB010000205.1, read as the reverse complement.
GGCTCGCTCCAACAGGGCAACCAAGGCGCCCAGGCGCTGCGCGTTCAATTCGTTCAACGTAATCGTGCAAGACTCGCGCCCGTTCTCAGCCAGGGCCGCGCGCGTACCGTACAGAAAGCTTAGGAGATAATCACCCGCGGTCACGTCCGGCTCGACCTGCGCCGACCGCTCCGCTCGATCGCGCAACACGTTAACGAACGTCACGAAAAAGTCGTTCCGCCCCTCGCGAAGCTGCTGCACGAACGAATGTTGATCGGTGCTACCCTTGTTGCCAAAGACGGTGAGTCCCTGTTCGACGACGAGCCCGGCGCGGTCCGTCGCCTTTCCGATCGACTCCATCACAAGCTGCTGAAGATAGCGCCCCAGCAGCGCCAACCGATCGCGGTAGGGAAGCACGACCATGTTCTTTTCACCGTGACCGTTGCCGGCGTGATGCCACATCAGAGCCAAGAGTGCGGCCGGATTCGACTGTGGATCGACTTGTCGCGTGATGGCGTCGCACTCCCGCGCCCCGGCGAGAAAGGCCTCGACATCCAACCCTTGAAGCGCGGCCGGAAGCAGCCCCACGGCCGAGGTCACCGACGTCCGCCCACCGACCCAATCCCACATGGGAAAGGTCGCGAGCCATTTCTCAGCCAGGGCTTTCCTGTGAAGCTCACTTCCCTCGCCGGTGACGGCCACCGCGTGTTTCGCAAAACTCAGCCCCGCGTGCTTGTAGGCCGCCGCCACCTCGATCATGGCGTTTCGCGTTTCGGCCGTGCCTCCGGACTTGGATATGACGACGGTCAACGTCTGTTCGAGCGATTCGTCCAATTCCGCAATAACGCGGTCGATGCCGTCCGGGTCGGTGTTGTCCAGGAACAGGACGGCCATGACGTCTTCCGGTCCGCCCAGAGCGTCCGCGACAAGCTGCGGACCCAAGGCCGAGCCGCCGATTCCGATGACCAGCACGACGAAGAACCCATCACCCCGTTGCGGCCGAATCCGGCCGTCGTGGATTTTCGACGCAAACTCGCGCATTTGCCGGACTGTGTTTTCGATCTGAGTGCGAATCGATTCATCCGGGGCAAGCTCGGGCGTTCGCAGCCAGTAATGCCCGACCATGCGATTCTCACTGCGATTGGCCCGCTCCCCTTTTTCGATCGCCGCCATCGCCCGAAGGGCTCTCTCGATCGGCGCGGCCATCGAATCGAAGTACGACTCTTCAAACTTCATTCGACTGATATCCAGCCGCATCCCAATCGATTCTCCAACCCAGAGATGCCGCCGAAATCGATCCCAAAGCGCCGGTGTGCTCATCAAGTTGGCTCCGTTGAGGGCGCCTGGGCCGGGTCGCTCGAATCGAACGATATAGTTCCGACCGCATCGTGCTCGGATGCGGCGTCTATCCGTTCCTCCGGCGGGGCCAGGGCCCAGATGGCGTCATAAATTTTCTGCGAGGCTGCCCGGATCGTATCGCGTCCTTTCGGAGCATCCATGAACTCACTCAGGTCGACCGGCGGGCCCATGCGGATGCGTGCATTGTGGCGGGTCAGCAGACTGGAAACGACGCCCTCGCGATACCTGATTCCGCTGATAAAGGCGGGAATAACCGGCGCGCCTGTCTTCAGGGCCAATGTCGCGACGCCGTCCTTGGGCGTCCTTCGCCGGCCCGGCGGAGCAATGCCTCCTTCTATAAAGATTCCCATCGCCCGGCCGCTTTGAAGACGGCGAAGCGACTGCTTGGTCGCCCCGAGATCGCGCTCGCCGCGACGGACGGGAACACAGTCAAGGAGGCGGACAATCTGTCGAATCCCCGGCCACTTCACATACTCCGCGGCGATAATGAACGAGAGCAATCGATACGGCGCGGCCGCGCAGAGAAACACCGGGTCGGCCGCGCAGGTGTGGTTGGCGGTGAGGATCGCCGGCCCCTCGCGCGGAACGCGCGACGGCCCGATTCGCTGAAACCGCCACCAAAATTTCGCGATGAATTCGTTGAGATGCGAAGCCATGGTCAGGCGGAAGCCAAAGACCGAGCGGCGAACCCGCACCACCATGGTCATCACGCCCGCGAAAAGCGCCAGGCCCGCCACGCCGATCAGCAGCCAGCCCACCCAATCGTCGAGGCGCTGCCACTTGGGAATGCCCAACATGCCCGTCGCGGTCAGCAGGGCCACCGTGGACACCAGATCCTTGATGCCAAATACGCGGCCGCGAAAGCGGTTCGCCACCGTTCGTTGCAGGAGGGCATGGAACCCGGCCATGACCGCAACCGCGAACATTCCTGCCAGTATGATCCCTACCGCCCCGATCGCCGCCGCCGTTCCCGGTTCCACGCCCGCCAGCGCCGAAATGGCGAACAGCATCATCGCGAAGGAAACCCCCAACAGTCCCCACGTAATGGCGATTTCGCCGCGCAGCGCCGGACCCAGCGCCGTCACGATCACGGATCCAATAATGAAACCCACGCCCACCAGCCCGCGGTAGTAACTGATAATCTGGTAATTGCCGCCGCCATAAGCATCGCGCACGATCGCGGGAATCGCGCTGATGACCAGCGGCCCGCAGAACCAGATGATGCCCGCCACCCCCATCAATTCCAGCACCCGCCGGTGATACCAGACGTACTGCCAGCCTTCCACGAGGTCTCGCCAGGGCGATCGACGAACGCGAGAGTATTCCGGCGCAAGAGACGAACGGGAAAGTCGCATGGCCCAGAGGAAAAG
>JBGTDB010000204.1:0-3929 GCA_041748515.1 Phycisphaerae bacterium | reverse complement strand
CGGCCGTCGTGTTCATCCCGTGGATTGCCCAACGAATCCTGGCCTATGCGACAGATATGCTCGGCGGGACGCCGTGGTGAAAGAGTGAATGGCCAATAGTTGAACGACGAGGAGCGAGTAGTGAATCTTGAATCCCAGAATCTTTATGGAAGGGTTTCGTGAGCCAAACGAATGCCGTTTGCATTGCTGGATATACTGACCGCCCTTCCCGCGTTCGCGCTCGTGCTGATGCGGCTGTCCGGGCTGATGGTGACCGCGCCGCTGTACGGGAGCTCGCTGATCCCGGTACGGATTCGGGCCGCGTTCACGATGGTTGTGGCCGCGATGCTGTTTCCCATTGTCAATCAGCAGGCCCCCGGCGAAGCCGGGTTTATGGGGGCGGCGCCCCCGGCCGATCTCACGCTGGCCGCGGCCGTCGCGGGCGGCGTCGCCGAGTTCATGATCGGCGCGTCGATCGGCATGGCCCTGTCAATCATCGTCATGGTGTCGCAGGTGGCCGGAACCCTGATTGGGCAGCAGGGTGGGTTTGCGCTGAGCGAGGTCTTCAATCCGTTTCAGGAAACCGAGACAACGGTCATCGACCAAATCTATGCCGTCGTTCTCGTTCTACTTTTCCTGGGGGTCGGCGGCCACGCGGCGGCACTCGCGGCGCTATTGGATACGTACAAATTGGTTCCGATGCTCTCATACAGTCCCGGCGAGCCGTTGCTGTTGCTGCTGGTCGAGCTCCTGTCGGCGACGTTCATCGTCGGCATTCGGGTGGCCGCGCCGGTGGTGATTGCACTTTTCTTGACCGAGGCCGCGATCGGACTGGTATCGCGCACTGTTCCGCAGTTGAACATTCTTACCGTCGGGTTCACGATTCGAACGTTCATGGTGCTGTTCGTCGCGTCGCTGAGCTTGTCGGCGTGCGAGGGCATTCTGATCGACTCGATATGGGATGGCGTGAACATGATCCGGGCGACGTTCGGGCTGGAGCCTGCATGACCAGTGCGGCACCGGCGCTCCGCCGATGTCCGGACGAGCCCCGACGCTACGGAAGCGCGAGAATCTTTGTCGGCGTAACCCGCCGGCGCAAGGTGAGGTAGCTCGGTGCCCATCCATACTGAAGATAAGACCGAACCACCGACTCCAAGGCGTCGCCAGGAGGCCCGCAAGAAGGGCCAGGTTGCGCGGAGTCAGGACTTGACCGCGGCCGTGGTGCTGCTGAGCGGTCTGGTCGGGCTATGGATCTTCGGGCCCGGAATTCTTAGAACGCTAATGGGCATCGTGTCGGCCGGGATCTCTCCGCCGTCGCCCACGAATTTGGCGGAAGCGATGTTGTTCGCCGGCGCCGCCGGGCGTGAGCTGGCATTCGCCCTCGCCCCGTTGATGGTTCTGGTTTTCTCGCTCGGCTTACTGATACTTTTCGCCCAGGTCGGGCCGCTACTGACGCTCCAGCCGATCGTGCCCAGTTGGGGAAAGATCAGCCCGCTTAAAGGCATTCGGCGGTTGTTTTCAATGCGCTCGGTCATGCGGGCGGCGATCAGCGCCGGAAAGCTGTTGCTCGTCGCGGGCATCGCCATGATCTCGATGAATTACGAGGCGGCGGCCGTGCTCTTCAGTTCGGCGCTGCACACCGGCGAGATTGTCCAGCATGGCAGTGGCCTGGTCTTCCAGATGTGCGTCCAGGTGACGGTCGTGCTGCTCGTGCTCGCCATTGTCGACGTCGCCTGGCAGCGACACCGCCACGAAAAAGAATTGATGATGACCAAGGAGGAGGTCAAGGACGAGCTTCGCAGCATGGAGGGCGATCCGGCCGTGCGTCGCCGGCGACGACAATTGCAGATGCAACTCGCCGTGCGGCGGCTGCAAAAGGACGTCCCAACGGCCGACGTGGTGGTCACCAATCCGACGCACCTGGCCATTGCCATTCGTTACGACGCCGATTCGATGATCGCGCCGCAGGTGGTGGCCAAGGGAGCGGACTATGCCGCCATCCGCATCCGGCAAATCGCCGCAATGCATTCGATTCCCATCGTCGAGCGTCGCCCGCTGGCCCGGGCACTCTACGAATCGGTGGCCGTCGGGCAGTACATCCCCGAGCGGTTCTACCACGCGATCGCCGAAATCCTTGCGTACATCTATGAACTGACCGGCCGAACGCCCGGAGGGACGCAGTCGCCGGGCATGCCGGGTTTAGGCGGGCGGCGTTCGGGGGGCACAGCCCAACTTAAGCCGGTAATGCCGGGCGGAATAGCCCCCATAAACCCGGCATTTCCGGGGGGGGTGCGATAGTTCATGGCCAAGACCCCCATGGAAAGATTGCAACTGGCATCCGACGGCGTCGCCCGGCATCGCGGGCTGGTGCTACCGGCCGGGGCCCTTGCGCTGATCCTGGTCATCCTGATTCCATTGCCGACCTCGGTCATGGATCTCCTGCTTCTGATTAATATCACTCTGTCCGGCATCGTTCTGCTGACGGTGATGTACATCGGCGGACCGCTGGAGTTTTCCTCGTTTCCGTCGCTCTTGCTCGGCGTGACGCTTTTTCGACTGGTACTCAACGTCGCCACCACCCGGCTGATTCTGACCAACGGCGACGCCGGAGAGGTCATTTCCACCTTCGGAGGCTTTGTCGCCAGTGGATCGCTGGTCGTCGCCGTTATCATCTTTATTATCATCGTGGTGATTCAGTTCGTGGTGATCACCAAGGGCGCCACCCGCATCGCCGAGGTGGCCGCGCGGTTCACGCTCGATGGCATGCCCGGAAAGCAGATGGCCGTCGATGCCGATCTCAATGCGGGGATCATCACCGACGAGGAAGCCAAACGCCGCCGGGCCGAGATTACTCGCGAATCCGACTTTTACGGAGCCATGGACGGCGCCAGCAAGTTCGTCCGCGGCGACGCCATCGCCGGAATCGTCATCACCGTCATCAACATTCTCGGCGGCATCTACGTCGGCATGATGCAGTTCGGTCTTCCACTTTCAGAGACGCTGCGGCGGTTCACGATTCTGGCGATCGGCGACGGGCTTGTATCGCAGATTCCTGCGTTCATCGTGTCCGTCGCGGCCGCAATGATCGTGACCCGGTCGGCCTCGAAGAAAAACCTTGGCGAGGAACTGATCGGGCAGGTGCTGGGTCAGCCCGTCGCCCTCGGGTTCACCGCGATTTTCCTGATGGTTCTGGCCCTGACGCCGCTTCCCAAGGGGCCGTTGTTTGTCCTGGCGGCATCAACGGCGGCGATCGGGCAATTGCTGACACGCAAAGGGCGGGTGGCCGTCGCCGAGGCCTCCGCGGCCGCCGCCAAGGGCAAGGCCGCAACCGCGGAAAAAATCGAGAGGCACCTGTCGCCCGACCCGATGGAACTGAACGTCGGCTTCGGATTGATCCGGCTGGTGGATCGCAAGCAAGGCGGCGACCTGCTCGATCGCATCACCAACATGCGGAAGCAGGTGGCCCAGGAAATCGGCGTCATCGTCCCACCGATCCGCATCCGCGACGACATTCAGCTCAAGGCCAACGACTTTCAGGTGAAGCTCAAGGGGCTGGAAATCGCCCGCGGTGAACTGATGCCGGGCAACCTGTTGGCCATTGATCCGGGCACGGTCACTGAACGAATCAACGGCGTCGAGACCAGGGAGCCGGCGTTCGGGCTGCCGGCCCTTTGGATAGAGGAGACCCAACGCCACCAGGCCGAGCATCGAAACTACACGGTTGTCGATCCCACGAGTGTCCTGAGCACGCTGCTGATGGAGCTTGTTCGAAGGCACGCGGACGAAATCCTGTCGCGGCAGGAAGTCAACCGCCTTCTCGATCATCTGAAAGAGCGCGCTCCGAAGCTCGTCGAGGAAGTCGTGCCCAACGTGCTCAAACCGGGCGAGATTCATCGGGTGCTTCAGGCCCTGCTGCGCGAGCGCGTGCCCATTCGCGATCTCGAATCGAT
>JBGTDB010000203.1:0-2116 GCA_041748515.1 Phycisphaerae bacterium | reverse complement strand
CTGGTGCTGGACACGTCCGTCATCGTGGACGGCCGCATCGCGGACATCGCCAACACGCGGATCATTGAATCTGAAATGGTCGTGCCCCGCTTCGTGCTTCAGGAGCTCCAGACCATCGCCGACAGCGCCGACAAGCTCAAGCGTATCCGCGGCCGGCGCGGATTGGACATGCTCAACAAACTTCAGACCAGCGAGCACGTCGAAATCCGGATGCTGGAGACCGTCCCGGAGAAGGGGGCGGGCAACATCGGCGTGGACGAAATGCTTGTGGACCTGGCCATTCAACTCAACGGCCGGGTGGTCACCAACGACTTCAATCTCAACAAGATCGCTCAGCTTCGCGGCGTGACGGTCATCAATATCAATGACCTGGCCGGAGCCCTGAAACCGGTCGTGCTGCCCGGCGAGACCATGACCGTGAAGCTAATCAAGCCGGGTGAAGAGATGGGGCAGGGCGTGGGCTATCTCGACGACGGCACGATGGTGGTGGCCGAGGGAGGCCGGGAACGACTGGGCGACGTGGTCGAGCTGACCGTGACCAGCGTGCTTCAAACGTCGGCCGGTCGAATGATCTTCGGGCGGCTGGATGGAGCCCTCGTGGGCGATCGAAAGAGACCACGGCCCGAACGGGCATCGACCGGCACTGGTCCAGGGAGAAATGCCGATGACTAAGTTCGCCGTCATCATTGCCGCGGCCGGGAAGGGTGAGCGTTTTGGCGGAGGGGAGAAAAAGACCTTTGCCAAGATCGACGGCCGACCGGTCTTTATGCGATCAATCGAGCAGTTCCTGAATCGCGACGAGGTGGGGGCGATCATCCTGGCGATAGCGCCGGAGGATGTTGCGGAAATCAAGTCCAAGTTCGGCCCCAACCTTGGCTTCATGGGGGTTAAGCTCGCCGAAGGCGGGAGCCGTCGGATCGATACGGTGCGAGCGGGACTCGCGGTGGTGCCCGAAGATTGCGCCTACGTGGCAGTTCACGACGCGGTGCGGCCGTGCGTCACTCATCACGCCATAGACGCCGTGTTTGCCGACGCACAGAAGACCGGGGCCTCTATCCTGGCCTGTCCCCTGGTCGGCACCATCAAGCGCGTCAGCGGGGCCAATGTCGTCGAAGAGACGATTTCACGAGCGGGGCTATTCGAGGCACAGACCCCGCAGGTTTTCCGAAAGGATCTCCTGAAGTCCGCCTATGCGGGCCTTGACGACGCCAATGCGGACCAGTTTTCGGACGACGCACAGGTTGTAGAAGCGGCAGGGCACCCGGTTTCGATTGTCACCGGCGACGCCTCCAACCTGAAAATCACAACCCGCGGCGACCTTTCGCTGGCCGCCGCCGTTCTCAAATCCAAACCGCAGAAAGTCGTGCGAAAACTGGGGGCGTTTGAAGAAGCCCAGTGGTAAGCGTGCGGCCGGTGTTGTTTTCAAGGGAACGCCGGCACGGGTTGACTTTCCAGCTTCGGGACAGTCTAATTCCCCAACAGGAAATGGATTCCCGCAACTCGCCGGCCAAAGGAGGAGGCTATGGGGTACTTCCGAAACTCGCTCGCCGTTGCTGCTGTTTCGACGATGTTCGTTCTCGCAGTCGGTTGTAACGTCGATCGGGTTCTTCCGGAGCCGAGGCAGGTTCACGGACCCACGGTTGACGATTCCGGTCCTGTTCACCACCGCGAAGCGCCGGCGGACATTGTCGTCGTCGATGCGCAGGAGGTGGACCTGGTCGAAACAGTGTTGGCCAATCGCCTCGCCTATCACCAGAGCCTCGAGCAGCTTCGCGAATTTTACCGCTCTCGCGGCTACGCGGCCAAAGAATCGTGGGCGACCTTCGAGCTGGATGGCGCGCGGAAAGTTAAGCAGTTCCGCTACGTGATGGATTCAGAGGTTCCCGCCGCGTCGCTTCGGGCGGAACAGTTTATCCCGGAAGCCGACGCCCTTTACGATGAGGCCCATGGGCTGATGCGGAAGGGCGGCCACGGCGTGCCGGTTGTCTACAGCCGAAAGGTGATGGTCGAGGCGGCGGCAAAGTTTCGCGAGATGATCGAACGATTCCCGACTAGCGACAAGATTGACGACGCCGCGTTTTTCCTCGGAGAAATTCACAAGGAGTATCTTCCCAAC
>JBGTDB010000202.1:0-4327 GCA_041748515.1 Phycisphaerae bacterium | reverse complement strand
TTGATGCCGGTCAGCGCGTCGATAGGACTGACACTCCCATCAGGATTGACGTCGAGCGCACCGAGCTGGTTCGTCCAGTCGCTGACCAGCAATAGCCGCTGTTCCAGGCTTTCCAGCAAGAGCCGTCGTCGAGAACGTATTACCCGTTTACGAGCACGCGCGCTGGCACGCTCTCCGAACCAACCGAACTTTCTCATCGGACGCTCACCATCCAGTCGCCAAACCAAGTTGAATAACACGAACGCAAGGCAGCAGAGACCGTGAGCAACGCGTGTAAGTCGGCTGTTCGAGTTTCGCTCGGGGCGTCATCTCAGCGGAACTACCACACTACTTCCAGCGCATGGCAGATGCAAGAACGCGGTTGTTAACGCGGCTCTTGGCAGGGTGGCCCTGCTTCTTCGTGAATCTCGTTTTATGGGAGATCGTGCCACTGCTTCGGAGTCTGCGGCGCTCAAGATTATCTAGCCGGAATAACTGGCTGTATTCTTGATTAGTTTGTCCGTTTGGAACCCCGCCCGCATCCCGCTCTTTACCCCGCTTCGGTAAGTTCTATCTGGAACCCCGCCTCTTTTTTTCGTTTCGGTGCGCAGCAAGTGGCGCATGAAAAAGGGAGGAACGAGATCCGTTTTTGACCACGCGATTCTCGGTCCTCCCCAAAAACTGAGATCAGTAATATCGAACTTCCGAAGCCGACGACTGTAGACGAAGTTGACACGCACAACCGGGCCGTTCGCCGGCGGAGTGTCGATCGTGCGTGTTACCGAAGATCTTGCGCCCGCTGCGCCAAGCCGGCACCGTTCGCGCCCCATCAATTGCGACGGCGTGGCTTGCGACTGATCGTCGACCACACCGTCTTGTGTGTCACGGTCTATCTGGCGCGTTGGCGATGCCGCCATTGCCGGCACGTGTTTACCGATTATCCCGACTTTCGTACTCCCGTATAAACGCTACGCCGGCCCCACATTACTCTCGCTGGCCGCCGGTTACGTCGAGAACGTCCGGCAGTCTTATCGGCGCACCGCCAGTCCCGGCAACCGAGCGACAGGCTACGTGACACCGCCTGGCGCTCGCGACATCGACGAGCGAGGACTCGACCACAGCACCGTCTGGCGGCTGCTGACTTGGATGGGGTGCCAACTGGCTGCTCTCTCCGCCGGACGAGATCTGATCCAACAGCGCGATCCCTCGTCCACCTGTCATCGCTTCGTGGGTGCCGTCGCGCCGCACAAGTTCCGCAGCCCGCAACGCGAACAGCTCCTGCGGCAATCGCGCCAACTGCTTCATCTTGCCGCCGAATGGGAACAACGCTTTCCCGAAAAGTTCTTCCCCCGTTTCGCCACGAGGTCGGGCTTCTCCTGACATAGCTTGGGACTCCGAATCTAATCCCTGTCCCTGGTACGGAGTCAAATTCGATGGGTCGTAACGATGAGGCATGGGCCGTCTTCTGGTGTTCGTTGCTGAGTCCGGTGCTGCTGGGAGAGATTCCCGAAGCCGAGCGCGAGCGGTATTTCCAAAAGCTCAGCCAAGAAGAGCGATTGCTCCCCAACGGCCAGCGACGACGCATTTCGGTCCGCACATTCCGTCGCCAGTGGCGACGCTTGAAGGACGGAGGCGTGCCCGGATTGTATCGCCGTCGCCGTAGTGATCGAGGCCAGCCGCGTGGCAAACACGCCGACTTATTGGCCCGCGCCGTGGAGTTGAAAAAAGAGCAGCCCTTCCGCTCCGACAAAGTCATCAATCAGATTCTCAAACGAGAGTTTGGACGCACGCTCCCGCGGAGCACGCTCTATCACCATCTGGGACGCGCCGGAGCGACACGCCGCAAGCTGGGTGTTTCCACGCAGAAGGTCCGTTGCCGTTGGACGCGAGAGCAACCGGGCGCATTGTGGGTCGGCGACTTCGAGCACGGACCGCTGGTGATGCAAGCGGGAGAGGCGATCAAGACGCACCTTTCCGCCTGGATTGACTGCCACAGCCGTTACATCGTCGAGGCCCGTTACTACGTCCGCGAAAACCTTGACATCCTGACCGATTCGCTACTGCGGGCCTGGGGCAACCACGGTGCCAGTCGAGAGCTGTATGTCGACAACGCCAAGATCTACCACGCCAACGCGCTGAAGCTGGCCTGCACCGAGCTGAACATCAAGCTCCTACACCGGCCGCCGCGCGAGCCGCAACCCGGCGGACTGATTGAACGGTTCTTCCAAACGTGCCAGACGCAGCTCGAAGCGGAAGTCCGCGCCAGCTCGATCCTGACGCTGGAGGAACTCAACCGCGTGCTGGCCGCCTGGCTGGCGATCGCGTACCACCAAGAAGTTCACAGCCAAACCGGCCAGTCGCCGCACGAGCGGTATCATCAATCGTCTCGGCTCGTCCGGCAAGTCGACCTGGGGGCCGTGCTCGCGTTCTTTCATCGGCGGCTGAAGCGGAAGGTCGACGAAGACTTCTCCGACGTCCGCGTGGGCAGCCAGTTCTTCGCGGTCGATCCGAAGCTGCGCAATGATCAAGTGGTCGTCCAGTACGACCCCTACTCGTCTCTGGAAGAAGTCCAGTTGTACTCGGTCGATGGTGCCTATCTCGGACTCGGTAAACGGTACGAGCGTGAAAAAGGAAGTCACCCGCCAACACCGACGCCGCCGAAGGCCGAGCCGATCACGCCTCATTATCTCGACGTGTTGCGAGCCGAACACGAAGCCGCGCACGAAAAACAACGCCAACAAGGCATCGACTTTCATTCGGCGCGGCAACGAAACCAATGGTCGGTCGCCAGCTTCGCCCGCGTCTTCGCGCGGCTGATGGGACGCACCGGAGGTGTCTCGGCGCTGACCACGCAGGAAATGGACTCGCTGGCCGCCTTTCACGCGCGCCACGACCAACTCACCGAAAGCCTGCTGCGACAAGCGTTCGCGCAAGCGGCATCCCCGACGATTCCCGAAGTCCTGTTTCAACTTCAATCCCTGCTTCACGAAAGGAACGACTGATGTACCTAGAACACTTTAAACTCAAGAGCCAACCTTTTTCGGAACACGCTGCCGTCGCCGCCTTGTGGCAAGACCAACGCATGGACGAAGGCTTGGCGCGGCTGGAATACCTGATCCAAAGCGGCCAGTTGGGTGTCGTCACCGGCCCCAGTGGCGTCGGCAAATCCGCGTTGTTGAAACGCTTCCTGCACGGCATGTTGCCACAGAAGTGCCAGGCGTTTTACTGCCACTTCAGCCAACTGCCGTCCGCCGGCTTGTTGAAGCTGATCGTGACGAAACTGGGCGAGACGCCGCGGCGCGGCAAGGAGCGGCTCTACGAGCAAATCCTGGAACGGGCCGAGCGGGCGGAAGGCACGTTGTTGCTGGTCCTGGACGAGGCTCATCTACTCGGCGGCGATACGCTCACCGACCTGCGGCTGTTGATTAGTTCGGCGCTCGACGTGCGACCTCCGTTGAAGATCCTGTTGGTGGGCCAAGAGCCGTTGCACGTGACGCTGCGGCGCGCCCAGCATGCCGACCTCGTCAATCGCATCTCCGTCCGCTACCAACTTCGTCCATTGAACCGCGACCAGACCGGCCGGTACATCGACTTCCAGGTCAGCCAAGCGGGTGGCGATGCCAAGTTGTTTGACGACAGCGTGAAGACAGCGATTCACGACTTCACCGGCGGCGTGCCTCGGCAGATCAACAACCTCGCTACAGCCTGCCTGCTGCAAGGCTCCGTCCGCAAGGTCGGGCGGATCGACGACGAGCTGTTCCAACAAGCGGCAGGCGAGTTCCAACTTCCCTAAGCCAAGACCCAAAACTTCTCGGAGAACAATCATGCCTCGTTACTTCGACGATGCCTTCTTGCGTCGCTTGCGAAACGATATCTCGTGGGCTTCGCTGTGGAAGAAACTCAGTTGGCCGCACAAACAACGCCAGGGCCAACGGGCGTTCCTCTGCCCCCGTTGCCACGAGTATCTGTCGGCAGTCAACCCCCGCACGAATCTGGGGCGCTGCTTCGCCTGTGAGACCAATTTCAATCCGATTGATTTCACGATGGCGGTGCAGGGGTGCGACTTCGTGACCGCGGTGCAATACCTGACACCGCTTCTACCGCAAGATCAACACGACCCGAACGCCAAATAACCCACCCTTCTTCCCACTCCCGAAACGGGCAGCTTCCCAGCGCCCGTTTCTTCGTGCGCACCACCCCCACACTTCCAACTCTTCGCCCCTTGCCGGCCACTCAAACCGAGACAACTACGGACAAATAATTACAGGCGCAGCAAGGGGCTGAACCTAACGCACCAGCACTTGATTGTCAATATTTTCCACAAATCTGAATGGGCATAGGGCAACAG
>JBGTDB010000201.1:0-6770 GCA_041748515.1 Phycisphaerae bacterium | reverse complement strand
CTCGGCGGCGAAGCTGAACTGGCCTCCGGCGGTGTTGGAGTGCCCGCCGGGGACGGTCGCGTAATGGTCGCTCGCGGCGTTGGTTTCGCCGCCGGCAACGGTCGATCCGCCGCCAAGGGCGTTGTTATTGAGTCCGCCGCCGACGGTCGCGCCGCCCAGAACGAGGTTGAAAGCCGTGTTGCCCGATCCGCCGGCTACGGTGCTGTTGCGGCGGGCAGTGTTGCCCTGCCCTCCACCGACGGTGGACTGGTCTGCCCCGGCGATGTTGAAGCGGCCACCGGCGACTGTTGAGCTGTGTCCAGACACTTCGTTACCCGCACCGCCGCCGATGGTGCCGAAAGAAAACTCGACGCGGTTTTCGAAGCCGGCGTCTCCGCCCCCGGAGATGGTCGCTCCGGGGAACGGGGCAAGGACACTGTTGCCGCTGAACCCACTGATGACGTTGGGGGCAGTGGCCGTCGCCTCAAGGCGGAGTGCGCGGCCGGTGGAGATGTGCAAGTCAAGGTTGGCATCGGAAGTCATTCGTCGCGATATTCCGTCGATGGTGACGGTCGAGCCGCTGGAGATGGTGCCGTCGGCCCGAATGTTACCTGCGACATCCAGGGGCTCGGCCGGCGTAAGTGTGCCGACGCCGACGTTTCCGGTTGCGGTGTCGGGGAACACTCCGGGCAGGGCGAGGGCATGGGGCGAGGCGGTCAAGGCGACGCGCGGTGTAAGCAAGGTGAAGCCCGCGTCGCCGGAACACTGTAACGAGACTTCCAGCCAGCGTGCGGTTCCGTCGATCGCATTCGCGCCGAAGTCGAGATCTGAAATGGTGAAGACGCCCGCTACGACATCGACGCCCAACTTCGCCTGGGGCGACGCACCTTTTTCATTGCCGCCGGCGTCGGCATCCCACAGGCCGATGCGGAAATCGCAGGTGTCGTCCAAAGGCGTGCCGGCCGGTTTCTCCAGGTGTCCCTGGTAGGTAAAGGCCGTACCGAGGGGCGCGGCCGAAGCGAGTGAGCAACAGACTGCAAGGTTGATAACGGCCATTGCAAGGAAGTTGTTACGGCTGAATTGAGTCATCGACTTCTCCTTCGTGTGGAATAGAATTGCGCAGGATCGGCGGCCCCCGTAGCCCGACCATGCCGGAATTTCGCGTATGCAATTATAGCGATTTGGCCATGTGGATCGCAACAGAGATTCTCGGACTTTCGGCGGATAATGTCGCGCTGTTGGGCCCGAGCGGGATCTGTTGGAACGATGAACCCTATAATGAAACCCGCTCGCGACGAATCGAAGGGCGGAGGAGCCGCGCTCGAAGTTAAGTCCGTCGGATGGTCGGCGATCAGATCAGGCGCGGCTGTTTTCGAAAGATAACGACGGCCAGGGCGATAAGCCCGAGTGACATGGCCATGATGGTGGTCCGAGTCAGCTCGTCGCAGAAGACGGCGTCGTAGTCGAGGACCGGCAGCCTCGCCGTCCACCGGTTGATCCAGACGGGTGGAGCGGCCGGGACGGGAACGAACGGCTCTTCGGGTAGGAGCGACTGCCGCTGCTCCAATGGCGATACGGCCGCGACGTGGGCACTTGAGTCAGACGTAAGGGGCACATGCACGATCGTCTCGCCGGGTCGATGAAACTGGAGACTTCGCCGGGCTAGTCGCTCCACGGCCAGCGGGTCACTTTGTAATGCGGCGAGGGTGCGCTGCTCGCGATCAAGCTCACCTTGCAACTGCTCAAGCTTGTGGCGCTCAAACTGTTCGGTGAGGTGGAGCGCCTGATATTCGCGCCATTCAGGGAGCAGAATGCAAGGGGCAAAACCGGCCATGCCGAGCACGACCAGGAGCCAAAAGACGAGAGACGATGGGGGAGATACAGTGGTTTCTTGACTAGATGACTCATGGATTGATTGGCGCGAAGTTGACACGGATCAAGTCCTTATTATTTCGTTCCATATTCCGCAAACGAACCCAGGTGGCTTTCGATGCGGAGCAGTCTGTTGTATTTCGCGACGCGATCGCTTCGGCAGAGACTGCCGGTTTTGATCTGGCCAGCGCCCGTGGCCACGGCGATGTCGGCGATGGTCGTGTCTTCCGTTTCACCGCTGCGATGGCTGATAACCGCGGACCAGCCGTTGCGCAGGGCGAGCTTCACGGCTGCAAGCGTTTCCGACAACGTGCCGATCTGATTGACCTTGATCAGGATTGCATTCGCCGCCTTCAGGTCCAGCCCTCGCTGAAGCCGGGCCACATTGGTGACGAATAGGTCGTCTCCGACAATCTGAACGCGATCGCCCAGCCGTTGGGTGAGCGCCTGCCATCCATCCCAGTCGTTTTCGGCCAGGCCGTCCTCGATGCTTCGTATGGGATACTTGTCGCACCAGCTTGCCCATTGTTCGATCAAGTCGTTCGACGAAATCGACTGCTGGGGGGCGGACTTGAAGTATCGGTACTCCCCGGTTTCCTTATCGAACATCTCCGACGCCGCCGGATCCAGGGCGATGGAAATCTCATCTCCGAGTCGATACCCGGCGCGATCGACCGCAGCGCAGATCAAATCGAGCGCTTCGATGTTGGACTGAAGATTCGGCGCGAAGCCGCCCTCGTCGCCCACGGCTGTCGAATAGCCGCGCTCCTTCAGCACTGCCTTCAGGGCGTGGAAGCATTCGACGCCCATGCGAAGCCCCTCGGAAAAGGAAGGCGCACCGTACGGTTGAATCATGAACTCCTGAAAATCGACGTTGTTGTCCGCGTGCCGCCCGCCGTTGAGAATGTTCATCATAGGTATGGGAAGGACGTGCGCGCCCGGCCCGCCGAGATAGCGAAAGAGCGGCAGGTCGCAGGACTCGGCCGCGGCCTTGGCCGTGGCGAGCGAGACGGCCAGGACGGCGTTTGCTCCCAGGCGGGATCGATTCTCCGTCCCGTCGAGCTCGATCATCGTATGATCGACTTCTTCCTGATCAGTGGCGTCGAGCCCGACCACGGCTTCGGCGATTTCAGTGTTCACAAACTCGACAGCGTTGAGCACGCCCTTGCCGCCATAGCGGGTGTGGTCGCCGTCGCGAAGTTCGACGGCTTCGTGCTCGCCGGTGGAAGCGCCGGAGGGCACTGCGGCCTCGCCCACGCTATGATCTTCGAGGACGACGGTCGCCTCGACGGTGGGAAAGCCGCGCGAGTCAAGGATCTCGCGGGCTTCGACGTGGATAATGGTGGTGGACATCGCGACCCTCCCCCGGAGCTACTCCGGGTGCGTTCTGAAACTATCGGTCGGTTTGTGACGATTCCTATAGCTTGCCGGTAGAGGGCTAATTTAGTTTGACACCCCTGAGCGTCAAGGCGAGTCTTCGCAATTCATGAGCACGACATCCACAACGTCGGGAATGGTCGGCGATCAGGCCGTCGAAGACCGATCGACGCAACCGTGCCGGATCGCGCCCATTGCGCTGGACGGCGGTTGGCGGGGGCGAATCGTCGTTTCGGCGCGGGGCGAGGAGGTGACGCCTTGCCTTGAAGATTGGCGCGCCTGGCTCCTGCGACTTGTCGACGATCCTGGCCAGCTTCCGGATTACACAGCGCTGAAGCAATCTCGTGAGAACGAGGTTCTTCGAGCGCGGCTGGGAACGGACGGCCGCGGCCCGCTGGTTATCTGCAAGCGATCGACGCCGTCAGGGATGATGGCGAGACTGGGCTTGGTGGTGGGGCGGTCGAGGGCGAGGCGCAATTTCGACTGGGGAATTCTGTTTGGCCGCGTGGGAATCGGTACGGCGTCGCCGCTGGCGTTCATCGAGCGGCGGGGCGGGGCGGAATCGTGGCTTGTCACGGAGTATCTGGACGATGTGATCGACCTTGATGCGATTGCTCTGACGAAACTTCCGCACTTGAACCCGACTGAGGCCAGGGCGCGGAAGTCGGCGGTCATTGCTGCTGTAGCCCGCCTTTTTTGCGACCTTGAACGTGGGAAGCTGCACCATCGCGATTTGAAGGCTACGAATATTCTGATCCGGGGCTGGGACGCCGGTGGTTTCGGTGGATGTCAGTCTGCGCCTGCGACACAAGCGATGCGGGCGGTGCTGGTCGATCTTGACGGACTGCGCGTTCGAGCAAGGGCGGCGGTCCGCGATCGGCGGCAGCGGTTGATGCGCCTGGCAGCGAGCCTGGTTGACTATCCGACGATTACGCGAACGGATTACGCCCGGTTCCTGCGCTTACTGCATTTGAGTGAGCGAGACGGGAGAGAATGCGCCGGATCCGCGGATCGAAGAACGGAAAAGGACTGGAAAGTCGAATTCCGGGAGCTCGCCGCCGCGGCCGGAAAATACAACCGCGCTGCGTCGCGTCGCTTTGATCGGAAATGGGCGTAACGCGGCCGGGCTATGGCGCGAGATAAGTCAATTGGAATTCCGCGAAGTCACGAAGGTCGGTGCTTCCGTCGAGGTCGGCGTCGATCGCTTCGCACCCCAGGCGTAGCCGGTTAGCCGGTCCGGACAGGCAATCGTAGAGCAAGGCGTGATCGAACAGATCCACCTCACCATTGCAGTCGGCATCGCCGAATAGTCCGGCCGACAGTTCGAGAACCATCTGTTCGCGCATCGTGACCGGCGGGGATTTTCCGGTCAGTTCCCATTGTTCGTAGAGCACGTCGCCCTTGTCGTCGGTCTTGTTCGCGTCGCGCAAAAACGTGATGTATTCCTTGGACGCGGTCTGGTAATAGAGCGTCACCACCGCGCTGGTCGCGCCGGATGGGACGCGGAACGCCGTGTCGTCCCAGAATTGTCCGTCCGCGTAGTTGGTCGCGACGGGGGCCGCGCCCACGGCTGCGAAGGCGGCGTTCGTGAATCCGCGCGGCGGGATGCGGTTGTCCTTGTAGAATTTGTTGTTCAATGCGAAGTGAAACGATGGGCCTGTCGGAATGCCGCTGATCTGCGACATGACCTCGTCCACACCCAGAACGGCCTCATAAACCTTCGAATCCGATTCGGTAAGGTCGGCCGACATCCAATCATAATGCCCGCGAATCGCCACGGGATGAAAGGCGGGATCGAGAAACGCCACTTCGATCCACATGCGCCGGCCTTCGGGGTAGCCCGTCGGGAGCTTGTGTCCTGTCTCGTTTATGATTCGCACCCGCAAGTCGCAATCTTCCTTGTAAAGCACGAGGGTGGCCGCGTTCTGAAGCATGTAGAGTGCACGATCCTGACTGTCGTACATATACTCCGGGTCAACGGCAAACGGATAGAGATTTAACAAAACATCCTGGATCCAGGTGTTTCCCCCACTGAACTCGTGCGAGGGCACGTCGGGCCGTTCGTACAGGGGCTTATTGTCGAACGCAGAGCCGTACGACTGCATGTCGGGCATGTGGCAGTCCTGGCAGGTGCGCATGATGCCCGTCGGGTGGTTGCCGCCGAAAACCCCTTTTGCATCAACGCCGACGGTCGCGTACTCGCTGTTGAGCCATTCGCTGTAAGTCCGTTCGATGGGGAACATGTCGTAAGAATCGCCGGTCGGATGTTCCGCGCCGATGGGGTTCAGCGCGTAGCTTCCGTCAGGCTGCCGCGTGAATGCGGGGTTGTTAACGTCGTGACACGTTGCGCAGAATTCGGACGTGCTGTGGAACGGAGAATAAATGATCGGCGGCGTGTCCGGGAAGTGGTAGTTCACCGGCACATTCGGAGGACCGCCGTTCTCAAGAAAGGGGTACGGTCCTCGGCGTGAGTCGGCCGGGTCCACCACGTAATTCGCCCCGCCCGCCCGGATGGGCAGCAAGCCCGCATCCAGTAGGGCAACTCGAATAATGTCGTCACCTTGCGGAGGCTGCGGATATCCGGGATCGAGCACCGGATCGACCATGCGGTGACAGAAGTTACATGAGACGCCTTCATGATCTTTCGGCAACAAGGCGGACCCATCCGTCGGAAGCGAACGGCCTTCCAACCATCCGACCGGTGAATGACATCGAATGCACAGATCGCCGGCGAAGGCCGCATCCTGATTGGCAATGGTGAGGGCTGCCTGAAAAAGCGGGTCGCGCACGGCGTTGGCTTTCATACTGCCGGCCCAGGTTCCGAAGATCGGATCGCGCCCGCCGGGGTTGTAGACTTCATGGCAAAGCTGGCAGTTCTGCGAGGCAGGAATGAAGGGTGTGAGCGTATCGCCGAACTCGTCGGGCTGGGTGCCTGGCTGGAAGAAATTGTCCAGAGTGGTCGGGAGCTGCCCATTTGCCGGAGCGAACGCGCAATGCGCGACGAAAACCGCCAAAGCGCGCACGAATCGACACTGCCACCCCGTTCGTCTTGCCATTCACCGCCCCCCCTCGGCCTCTGGCGATTATATGCCGACTTCGCGATGGGCAATAGGAATTTGACAGTGGAAATCAGGGCGAATCCGATAACTTCCCACGGAAACGTTGACGACGTGGATGGTGCGGCCGACAATCGTCCGGAAACAGGTTTTTCGATTGGAGGTGGGTCGTGAGATTCTGCGTTGTGGAAATTACAGGAGAGAGCGGGCCAAGGCTCGCGGTTGCCAGGGACGGCGGGCTTGTCATTTTGGACGCGCCGGCGAGTTTGCGTGGAGCACTTGAGAAATTCGGCGACAAAGGGTTGATTGACCTGGCCTCCCAGGCCACGGGTCCGATCGCTCCAATCGAGAAAGTGGCCCGTTGGCTGCCGCCGGTTCCCGACCCTCGTACGTTTCGCGATTTCTATGCTTTCGAGCAGCACGTCAAAGCCGCCCGGGCCCGTCGCGGACTCGAAATGCAACCGGAATGGTATGAGATGGCCATAT
>JBGTDB010000200.1:0-3401 GCA_041748515.1 Phycisphaerae bacterium | reverse complement strand
AGCCCGCAAGAATCGCATGGAATCGGCCCGTCTCGCCGCCGACGATCCCGGAAATGTCCATAAGCCCGCGACGGCTGTGAAGCCGGAGGCCGACAAAGTTTCTCCGCCCCACGCTCCAGCACTTCACGCTGTCTATTTCGTTGAAAGGCACGACGTGAATGGCTTCATTCTGGGTGCGAATAAGCAAACCGTGGCCCGAGACCGAAACGAATGCCTTCTTGCCAAATCTTCGAGTTGAAATCGTCGCGTGGATTATCAGAATTGCGATGCCTCCCCCGGCGCAAATGGCCCTCACCACCATTCAGCTCGATTGTGAGAAGACGGCGTGGCGTGCGACTCGATTTTGCCGAGGAATACTGAATTGAATGCACAATCCCAAAAGCACAACAAGCGACAAAATACAAATAATCCAATATGTGGCTCGATGAACACCCGGTCGCCATACGTGCGTGTTATTGTCGAAGTAAAACCCGCATTCAGGGCAGCGATGATCGATCGGCAATCCTCGCAGGTCGTAATCGCAAGCCGGGCATTCACTGAGGCGTTCGACGTACATCTCTTCACTCTCTTATTGGATCCAATACAGTTCGCGGCAATTTGGGCGCGCTCGCGAGCCTCATGTCGTCCTCGGCCAGATTCTGGATGTGGGATAGAACGCGAAGATGAATTCGATGAAGAATATAATCCGACCACCATCTCCAGTAGCTTTCCGGCCACATTCGGTGTTCGTACCACGTTGTACCCTCGAGCAGCGTTAGCCCATCACTCGTCTCAACGAGCCTGAACTGTCCGCGACGCGATAGAAGGAACCCATCAAGATGCGGCGGATGAACATGGTCGTGGAAACTCAACTCTCGCATCGGCGGTGGGTTTGATGTAACCGCAAACTGCAACAATCGCGGCTCATCCCAAGTCTCGATAGGCTCTACGAAATCGCCGGTTGAAAACCGGCAACGGCGCTCCGCCCCGACACCCCGACCAACAATCGTCGCCCCGATCGGATAGGCGATGCCCGCTCGGAATAGCCACTCCTTTGGTGGCGGAAGGTCTGGAAACGCCACCACGTGGTTCCAGACGCTTGTCGGCGCCGCGTTCACCACTACTGCCGTGCGGACTTCAGACAATCGCGGCGGCGAGGCAACAGCGGCTTCCGCGCCCATGACGACCGGAGCGACTAACGTTAGCACCAAAATGAGTAACGCAGCTTCTTTCTGGTCGCGCGTATGCTGTTGAAGGAAATAGCCGACCCAACCGCCGAGCGCGGCGCAACCCAGCCAAAGCGGCGCGGCCATCAACAGGCAAAGGGCTCCTTCGAACCCAATTGCCAAAAGGGCAATTGAAATGCAAAACACCGAGCCGATTGCCATACCGACACATTCCACGGCCGAACGAACGCCACCAAGACCCACGATCAAGGCTGAGATCATTCCCAGGCAAAACGGCAACCCGATGAAGAGCCCGAAGCCGTACACGCCAAGTGCGTAAACATCGAACAGCGATAGTGCGGTACCGATCAATACGGTTACAAGTGGCGCCAGGATTCGCATACTTGTACCGGAAGTACCCATGCGCAAGCCGGTGCCTGAGGAAGCGACTTCGTAGGCCGGACCGGACATCCTGCGGCCTGGGCTTACGCAAAGCAGCGAGATGAAGACAATGTTGATTATGGGGGCAAAGAAAAGAAGGACGAGCCAGAGTGGTAGCCCCGCTGATCGCAAGCGCTTCACCGTAAGGCAGACTCCGACCCAGATAAATGGGACGGCCGCGGCAGTCAGAATGATATAGACCAATCGGTCGTCTGCCGTCCCCATGCTCCAC
Organism: Phycisphaerae bacterium; assembly: GCA_041748515.1. Classification (GTDB taxonomy): domain Bacteria; phylum Planctomycetota; class Phycisphaerae; order UBA1845; family UBA1845; genus JBGTDB01. The sequence continues at coordinate 1,583 of JBGTDB010000200.1, read as the reverse complement.
ATGTGCCATTGCGATCCGGGCCAATAGTTCGCCGGCGACCAGTCGCGCCCAAACGTACCCGCGATGGAACTATCCAGCGCGAACTTCAAAAAGAACAATCCGACGCCAACAAGCAAATAGCCGCAACGGCCGATTTCTCCTCGGGGCGACAACGGCGAGGTAAACGTGGGCTCGGAATGCGACTTCACAAAGCCAGGGTCCATTCTCGAAGACGAGTCCATGTTGAATTCCTCAACCATATTGGTGGCGGTGCAACCGCGGCTCACACTGCCGGACCCAGGTTCGTGCGAATCCCGGGAGAAGCGGCCCGCTCGACCGGATCTCCGGCCTCATTTGAAACGTAAGCCTGCATCTCTTCGGCGGGAGACGACCCGTATGGCGAACGGCGATACGGTTTTGGATGGCTCGGGCCACCATCTGGATCGGTCCGCGGGCGCTGGCGCCGCTTTCGCATTTGCGAGAACACATAGAGGTTGAAGAAATGCATTCCGCCGAGCACCAGCAACACGAGGCCGATCTTGGTACTGAAGGACTCGATTGCGCCAACCATGCTTCCGGGCTTGTCGCCATACTTTAGTGCAAGAGTCACATACCCCGCATTGATCAGGTAGAAGCCGACCACGAGCAGGTGATTGACCGAATCGGCCAAACCCTCATTGCCTTGAAACGCGTCGACCAGAAAGACCCGCCCATGCCGAAAGAGCGTCTGGGCGACCCAGACAGTCAAAAGGACGCTTACGACAAGATACGTGATGTAGGTCCACTCAGTGTACATGATGATCTCCTTCCTTTGGAAACACCCAACAGACTTTCGGTTCCCGCTCGCCGAACTGGAGGCGTGCGAACGTATTCACGCGCGACAAACCATTCGGCGACCGGCGGCCTGGCGAAAGCTCGCTGGACAATTCTCGTTGTCCCGTTTGTTCTGTACATACAGAAACATAGGCTGAAAAAAATCTCTACGTTCCGGTCGATATCAACTTCCGAATCCGATCGCCCATCTTGGCGAACTTAACCACAGCACCGGCAGGCATACGGCGAATCTGACCATACCAACCGGTCATCGTTTCGAAGAAGCCCAACATTGCAGAAAGACGTTCGCGCGTATGTTCCTCGCCTTTGCCCGCCGATTTGGCCTCGTCAACAAGCCGTTTTAGCACGGCCATCGTTGGGTCAACCTCGCGCTTTTTCCTTTCGTCTAGGATGATCTGAAACATCTCCCAGACGTCTTTCAGCGATTCAAAGTGATCCCGCCGGTCGCCCAGCACGTGCACAATGCGAATAATTCCCCACCCTTGAAGCTCGCGGAGACTGTTGCTGACGTTTGACCGGGCCACGCCCAGGGTCTCAGCGATTTCGTCTGCGGGGATCGGCCGAGTAGAAAGGTAAAGCAATGCGTGAATTTGTGCCACCGTCCGATTGATTCCCCACCGCGTCCCCATTTCGCCCCAATGAAGGACGAAGGCCGTCGAAATCGGACTGAGTTGGGCGTGTTCGTTTCTCATGATTCTGTCATTACAGAATATACTGTACTTCAAGCACGTTGTCAAGGAGATTTCTCAGGAAATCTAAGGACCGCCCTT
>JBGTDB010000199.1:0-2197 GCA_041748515.1 Phycisphaerae bacterium | reverse complement strand
GCGAGCGGGCCCTTCGCCGTTCACGGCGACGGGCGTACTGGACTTTGTTGGCGGCCGCATGAGCGATCTTTCGCTAAAGATTTCAGCAATGCAATTGCCGATTGAAGAACGCCTCTTCAAGGCGCTATCCGACGATGCGCGCAACCATGTTCTCGCGCTTAACCCTTCCGGACTACTCAACGTCGAGATCGACCTTGTTTCAAATGAGAAGCAGGAAACGGCGATCGAGGCAGCGTGGATCGAGCTGATCGATGTTTCCATTCGGCACGATGAATTCCCTATTCCCGTCTCAGGCATTGCCGGCCGGCTCGACGTATTTCCCGATCGAGTTGAAGTGGCAGGCATAGCCGGAAGGTATGAAGGCGCCAGGATTTCCATCAAGGGAGAGATCATCCGATCGGATGTCGAGAAACACGGGGAATCAACGTTTGATCTGGATATCGTCGCTCAAAACTTGCGCATTGACGATCAGTTCGTCGCTACTGTGCCGACCTTTCTTAAGGGGGCTTTATCGGAATGGCGGGTGGACGGGCCGATTGACGCATGGATTGACCTCGATCGTCGGGAAACGACGCCCGGAGAGGCTCCGAAACTCGCCTATCAGGCGAAGGTGCGATTGGCGGGCACGTCTGTGCGACACGGCGCGTTCCCCGAACCTTTTGAAGATGTTTACGGAACGGTGCATATCGATGAGGTTAGAATCAGGACCGAGGATCTCCGTGGCCGTTACGGCGGGGCGGCTGTTTCGGCGGAGATGCAATTTCATGGACCAGGCGGACTGAAGCACGGCGACGGGCGCGTGGTCGCAACGGGCGTTCGCATCGATGACAAGCTGCTTTCGGCCCTCCCGCCGACTGCGGCACGCAAGCTACTACGGCTGCGCCCATCGGGTTTAGCGGACATCTCTCTGAGCCCGATCCGAGTTTCCCGAATGGAGTCGGATGACTCACTGGAATGGTGGGCATCGGGGACGGTTCACTTGCATGACGTGCAGATTCCCGGGCTCGAAATGGCCGGCGTTTTCGGCGAACTGTCGCTATCCGGAGTGCTTCATCATACGCTTGACGGCGCGCGGCTGGGGGGAGATCTGAGGCTGGATCGCGCTGTTGTCCTTGACCGAGAGTTGACCATGATCGACTCTCCCTGGTCGTTCGTTCGTTCCACCGGCGGCGTGGGAGAGGCTTCGATGGATCGGCTCAGTGCGAATCTCTATGACGGCCAGGCTTCGGGACGGGCGGAGGTCCGGTTTGATCCAGAGCGTGCCGAATTCAACATGACCACGATTGTGCAGGGCATGCAGCTTGGCGGGTTTTTAAACGCCGGTCGAGACACCGCGATGCCGTGGTTGGAAGCCGATGGTCGCGTTGTCGCGAACCTGTTTCTTTCAGGTGAGCTTGGTGAGCCGATGTCGTATCGAGGAGGTGGGCGATTTGCGATTGAGGAGGGATTCCTGTATCGACTCCCCCTGATTCTGGCGATTGTCAACGTTCTGGAATTGAACCTTCGGCCCACGGATTCGTTCGAGGAGGCCTCGGCCGAGTTCTATATCGTAGGACAACGAGTAAGCGTGAATGACCTTGTCATACGTGGCGGCGTGCTGGCCCTGATCGGGTCTGGCACATTAAGTTTACCCGACTTTGCAGGGGATTTTCGGCTGATCAATGTACCCGATCGTTGGTGGGCGCGGCTGCCGGTTTTGGCCGAAGTTATGCAGGGGGTGGTCCGGGAATTGGTGCAGGTCCGCGTTACCGGTCCATTTTCGCAGCCAACCGTTCGAACTGAACCCGTCCCGCGAATCACTGAGGAACTTCGATCCCTATTTGAGCGGCGCGACGGCCGAAGGGCAATTTCCCCCGGCCGCAGGTAGTTGGCGATGACTCGAATCAATGTCGAACCACCGCCGAATCCAGAAGTCAGGCCGCTGCTGTTTGGGCCGGCACGTGCTTCCGTGCCAGTTCGACTAGCGCGTCAAAATCGGCAGGGGAATGAATGGCGATTTCGCTGAGCATTTTGCGATTGAGTTCGACGCCGGCTTGGCTCAGGCCGAAAACAAACCGGCTGTATTGCATGCCCCGCAGGCGGCAAGCGGCGGTCAATCGAGTAATCCAAAGCGCCCGGAAGTCTCTTTTTCTTCGACGGCGATCGCGGTAGGCATTCACTCCAGAGCGGACGACGGCTTCCTGAACAAGTCGCCAGC
>JBGTDB010000198.1:0-2504 GCA_041748515.1 Phycisphaerae bacterium | reverse complement strand
GCGACGGGGATCGAATCCGCCGGCGCCCCGCCGATGGGCCTCCAGAATGCCGCGGCGGGCGGAGACGCGTACGTCATTGCCTGCCCCTGTGCGCGTCCGGGCCACGGGGTTCTCCAGGAGAAACTCGTTGTCGGAGCCGGGCTTTGGAAGGTACTCGCTGACGCGAATCTCAACGGCCGCGCGGGTTCCCTTGGGAGGGTAGACGGTGAACTGAATGTCCTGTGCCCGGCCGATGACGGTCTCGCCGACCTTCATTCCGCCGATGCTGCCTTCGCCGCGAATTCCGTCAGCATCGCCGAGGGTCGTCGGGGTCGAGGGCAATCGGGGCTCGCGGCGCGGATCGAGGCTGATGCTTTCGCCTTGCCCGTACTGATATAAAGAGAAGCAAACCAGAAGAATGGCGAAGGTTGCAACGCCAACGACGATCATGCGGACCAGGCCGCTTGCACGCCGGATGGAAAAAATCGGAAACTGGGAAAAAGAGGACATCCGGGCCAGATGTTCGCCGGGATTTTATGTGCTGTAAAGACTGGCTCGGTTCCATTGGTCCTGCCTCCGCAGGAGCCACTCAACCGCCTCGGCTACGGCCCCGCAGCCCCCGGACCGCCGAGTCACAAGATGCGCGGCCCGCTTGACTTCGGCCGCGGCGTCGGCGACCGCAATGGCCAGCCCGCAACAACCCATGATCGGAACGTCGGGCAGGTCGTCGCCAACGTAGGCTGTTTCGACCGCCTGGCAGTCCGCCTCTTCGAGCAACTCGGGGAACATCGCCAACTTATCTGAAGCTCCCTGACGAACGAGGGCGATTCCCAGCTCGGCGGCGCGACGGTCAACGTGGTCACTACGACGTCCGGAAAGGATGGCGACTTTTCCAGCCGCCCGCTGCCAAAGCTTGATGGCGTGCCCGTCTCGAACGTGGAACGTCTTGCCACGATCTCCATCCGCATCCGGAGCGATGTCGCCGCGGGTGAGCACGCCATCCACGTCGAGTATCAGGAGCCTGATCGCCGTCGCGTGCATGTTATGAGCTTAATTGCGGCGGCCAAAGATGAGCCAAACGTAATAGAGAAGCGTTAGAATCGCCGTGAGAGTCGCGGCCACGTACGTCATCGCGGCGGCACTGAGTACCTTGCCAACCACGAGATCTTCTTCCGCCGTCACCATTCCTTGATTCAGGAGAATTTGGCGGGCCCGGCTCGATGCGTTGAACTCAACCGGTAGATTGATGAGCTGGAATAGGACCACGAATCCAAAAAGCACGATGCCCGCCACCGCCAGGCCGGCCATTTGCAGGAAAAATCCGCCGAGGATGAGGAATATTGACAGGTTGCTTCCAACCGAGGCCATCGGCACCAACGCGCTTCTCAGTGCCAGCGGACCGTAACTGTGTGCGTGTTGAATGGCATGACCGACTTCGTGTGCGGCGATGCCCAGTGAGGCCAGCGACCGGCCGTGATATACGTCAGGACTTAGCCGCAAGACTTTTTTCCGCGGGTCGTAGTGGTCGCCGAGAAACGACTGCACGGGTTCTATGGCCACATCGCTGATGCCATAGGCATTGAGAATGCGCTGGGCAGTCTGGGCACCTGAAAGACCACTACGCGCCTGGTGTTTGGAACCCCGCGCATACGCACTCTTTACACGGTACTGAGCCCAAGCCGCCAGCAATATCGCCGGGCCGATAAAGACGAAATACATTGGGTCAAAGATCATTCCATCAAACCTCCTCTTGGAAACGGGTTCCGCTACGGCCGTGAATTCTACGATGATTCGGGATTTTTGTTAAACCCCGATACTCGGGACTATCGACCGCGTGATGCTTGGTTCGTCAGAATTCGGGGTCAATCGATAGTGCAACTTTAAGCGTTTTGCGGCCGACGCGGATCGGCGTATACTGCCTGAACGTGCCGGAATTGGAGTCCGAAACGCTGTCAAGAAACGAAGGGGGCGCTATTTATGAGCATGCCGCTGGCCGATCGGGTGAAATCGATACGGCAATCAGACATTCGACGTTTCTCGGCCATCTGTGCCGCGATGAAGGGTGTGAATTTGTCCCAGGGGGTGTGTGATCAGCCCGCCCCCGACGCGGTGAAGGATGCCGCCAAGCGGGCCATCGACCTGGACCACGCATCTTACACTAACCTTCGCGGCATCGCGGAGCTTCGGCAGGCCATTGCCAAGAAGATGCGCGATTTTAACGGCGTCGAATGCGACCCGGAGAAAGAAGTCGCGGTCACCGTCGGCTCGGCCGGGGCCTTCGCCTGCATCGCCCTGGCAACACTGAATCCGGGCGACGAGTGCATCATTTTTTCGCCGTTTTACAGCTATCACGTCAACCTGCTTAAGTTGTTCGGCGTTGGCGTTCAATTTGTCGACCTGAAGCCGCCGGACTGGTCCTACAGCCCGATCGAGCTGGAGCGGGCGATCAACTCCAAGACACGGATGATCCTGATCTGCACGCCGGGCAACCCTTCCGGAAAGGTCTATTCCGAGCCGGAACTCAA
>JBGTDB010000197.1:0-4824 GCA_041748515.1 Phycisphaerae bacterium | reverse complement strand
CGATGAGCGCACCCGCCAGTCCCAAAGTGCCCACCAATGCAAACTCACGGAGGGCGGCAACGTTGGATTGGGTGATGGCCAGGAACCCAATCAGCGACGTGCCGCAGGCATTGGCCAGGGTTGGTCCAATGTCACGAAGGGCCTGGCGAGCAGCGGCCAGGTCGTCGTCGCCGGCCGCGCGGCGATTTTCGTAATGCGAGAGATAGTGAATGCTGTAATCAATCCCCAGTCCCGCGAGCACGGCCCCGGTTACCGCGGTCAGGGGAGTCAGGTGCGTTGAGAAAACTGCGAATACGCCGAATCCGGCGAGAATCCCCAATGCCACGGGTGCAACGGCGATGGGAAAGCAAAATACATGGCGATACACCAGAAGGAAAAGCGATTGCAGAAGCAGCAGCGAAACCGTCACGCTGCGAATCATGTCCGAGCGAATGGCTCGTTCACTGGCGGCGGCGATGGCGTAGCCACCTGTTAATTGAATTTCCAGGCCGTCGGAGTTGACCTCGTCGGCCGTTCGCTGGGCCGCCTGGGTCAGTGCCCTGGCATATTCCAGATCGCTCACCGGTCTCTTTCCGGGTAGCCGAATGAGCAGACTCGTTCGATCCGATGAGAATCTGTATCCGTCCGATGACGCCGAAACGGGCGGGGCCAGGTCAGGGAGAAAATCGCGCAGCCCAAGTGGATCGCGAGCCGCGAGCCGACCGACCGATCCGCCGCCGATTCCTGGCGCGGATAATGCGCTGACGGCCCGGCTGATCTGTTCCCTCATTTCATGGGGAGTGAGCCGGGCCCGGATGTCCGACAAGGTCTGGTCGTCCACATAATAAAGCCCGTGAGGGATCATCTCGTTTTCGACGAACGCCGCCACGTCGGGCGACTCCCTGAAAATGACGCGTTCGCAGAGTTGGGAGAGTTCATCCGATTGATCGAACGCCGCCGCAAAGCGTTCGGCAAAGGACAGCAGGGAACCGACGGTCGTTCCGTCGTCGCGTCCCGCGGGGGCGGTTACGATGACCAGCAGTTCATCCATGACGTGAAAGTCACGCATGATGCGGGCCATGGCGTCACAGGCTGGGACACCCTCGACGAGCATGGCGTCCAAGGTCGATTGGGGGCGAAGGCGGCCGGCGCTGATCGCGGCGAAGACGGCCACTGCGGCGGCAAGCGCAAGCACAAGAGCGGGCCTCTGGGTGATGAAATCGCCGAGGGCGAGCCAGAATCGCTCACCGCGTTTTGAGTTTCCCCGCGGCGTCACTTTCATCACGGTCATCGTCCGCCAAGATCCGGCATTGCGAGCGGGGGCAGCCATTCCGGACCGGGGTTGACCGAGTATCGCGCCTTCGAAGGTGGACGAAATGCTTCCTCGGGCAGATCTTCATTGACGTCAATGCTTTGAAGCAGAAGCGTGAAGCGGTACTCGATGGCAGAATCAGTTTGCCGGCTGCCGGTCTCAATGGTCGTGCCGCGAAGCCGGGTTGGAATGACTGCCGACTCGATTTGGCGGTAGCGATCCATTTCCAATTTGAAGCGGGGTATTTCTCGCCCATTTGCCAGTTGGATGAAAAATAAGGTTGTCGATGATTCGGTGACTTCACATCGAAGCATCGTGTCGCCCCCGGCGGAGCCGGATTCGGCCGGGCCGTGCCCGCGGATGCGGTCGCTCATCACCAGCTTCGCCGGATTGCTTTCGCCGGGAACTTCCTTCCAAAAATCTCGATCAACGTACCCGAATGCCAGATTCAACGCGCGCGGCAGCATTTCATAGTGAATTGACTCCAGAAAAGTCGTCATTTCGCCAGATTCGTCGGACCTACTTGTGTGCCAAACCCACGTGCCGTTCGGCGTCAGGGTGAAATCCAGGATCGGCCTGGAGAGTTTCCAAGCCCGTAATCGATGTCGAAACGGCGGCTCCGACACGATGACCGCGGTTAACTCGACCGATCGTTCACCCCTCGCTGTTCGGCCGAGTCCGGACGGGTCGGCGGGGCGCTCGAGAATCAGGCGACAACGGGCGCTGACGGACTGAACCGAGTTGGAGCTTTGAGCCATCGCGCTGAGCGCCGAGGCCGAGCGTTGCCTGGAAAACGCGCCTGGGCGAGGTCCACAGCCGAGGCTTGACACCGCGAAACAGAAAGCGAACGCGGATAGGCCGGTTCGGAATAAGCAGTCGTAGGTTGTCCGTTGAAAAATGATCATGCTGTATCCTCAGAGCACGACGAAACTTGTACATTTTTTTCGTCGGCCTCGCGGCTTTCCAGCTCCCAGCGTTTAACTTTACCCGTTGAGGTTTTCGGGAGCCGGTCACGAACCTCGAAAACACGGGGCGTCTTGTGGGCACTGAGATGCCCGCGGACGAACTGTCGCAGCTCATCCAAGGGCGGTATGTGGCCCGAATCCCGGAGGACAACAATGGCTTTCAGGCGGCACACGGTTTCGGTGACGCGGATCGGAACAACCGCGGCTTCGCTAATCAGGGGATGGCGACCGAGCACGGCCTCGACTTCCAGCGGATTGACCTTGAGGGCCCCCACGTCGATGAGCAGTTTGCTTCGACCGGTCAGTTTCAATCGGCTGTCGAAGCCGGATTTAGACGGGCAGGGTCCACTGGCCGCCTCCAGCCGCCCGAGGTCGCCGGTCATAAAGAACCCATCCCGCAGCGGCGGAGCGGATTCGCCGACGTAGCCCCGAAGCATGGACGGGGCTCGGACCGCGACCTCTCCTTCCTGGCCCGCGGGTAACGCCCGGACCGACGGATCGCCGCTGCTGACAATTCGGATTTCCACGCCGCGCATCGGCGATCCCACGGATGCCGGGTCGTAATCCGGATCGCTCGGATGGTTGAATGTGATGGAGCCTACTTCGGATGAACCGTACAACTGCCCGAGTCGAATGCCGAATCGGTCCACGAAGTCATGAAACACGGACGACGGCAGCGGAGCACCGGCGGAATAGGCGAGTCGCAACGATCCCAGTGACTGCGGGGCCGCTCCGGCGGCAATGAGTTCGAACATTGAGGGCACGCCGGGAAACACCGTCACACCCTGGCCGTGAAGCTGTTCGAGGATTAGCGTCGTGTCCAGCCTGTTGCAAAGATGGACCGTGCAACCGGCCCATATCGGAGCGAGGAGGCCATGTTCAATACCGTAAGAATGGCAGAGCGGCAAGAGAATCAGCACTCGATCATTCGCTTCTAACCCGATCGACTCGACCATGTTGGCCGCCACCGCGTCCAGCGAAGCGCCGTCGCGGTAGACGATCTTGGGGTCGCCGGTGCTCCCGGAACTGAGCAGCATGAGCCCGGGCGAGAATTCCGATTCAGGCTCGATTTCGCCATTGTTTGAAGAGGCAGTGAGGCGGACGGCGGAACCGGATCCGAACTCGAACGGAATTGGAGCAGCGCCGATACTTTCCAAGGTACGGCTCGTAGCGTCCTCGGCCAGACAGGCCGTTGCGTTGGATTGACGGGCGGCGGCCAGCAGCTCAGATTCCGTCATTTGAGGGCTGAGCAACAGGGCCTTGCACCCGGCCGACAAGGTGGCCAACATGCCCGTAACCAACTCAAACCGATTGGCCAGGCAGATCGCGACGATCGACCCGGGCCGGACATTGCGCCGCAGTCGCACGGCCAGTGTCTCGGTCCATTCGGCCAGTTCGGCGAAAGTGATCGAGCGATGCCGCGCTCCCTCGGGCGAGAACTCGTGATAAGCGATCTGTGTTCCGCGAGTGCGGGCGTGATGGTGCAGCCGTTCAAGCAGTGTCAGCATGGCGAGGCCGGGACCGTTTTAGCTTTCGCGGCGAGGCTGACTGTGGGCCTCGATCCGCCATGCGCCGATCGAGTGGGCCGCATGGAATCCACCGGATGGGTGTTCCGGCGAGGAATCGTAACCAATACGTACTCCCTTGCCAAATAGCTGCGCCACTCCAAAGATGTTCATGGCTTTGGGCCCGGTTTCGACATCGATCCCATGGAAGCTGCATTGCGGAAATGATGAGATTGGTTGCAATTGCGGATTGAACTCGCGGATTGCAGCGCGAAATCCGATGCTTGAGGATGCGAGCTATATTTGCGATTCGTGCGGCGAGCAGATCGTAGTCCCTATTGATTTGTCGGCCGGCTCCAGCCAGGAGTACGTTGAAGACTGCCCGGTGTGTTGCCACGCCAACGTGATTCACATCGACATTGCTCTGGACGGGGAATGGAACGTCTGGGCGGAATCCGAATAAGCATCTGATGATTCGCGCGACCGCCCGCTCAAGACGGCCTCGGGAGATGGATTTCAAAGGCAAAACACACTGAATCATGGAAGTTGTCTATTCGTCCAATTTACGAAACTGTCGCGAAGTCGGCCTGTCGCTGGAGGCTGCGGGCATTCCATACCGGCTGATTGACGTGCCGGGGGGGCATGCCGTTGTGGTGGACAAAGGACACGTTTCCCGCGCCCTTGCCGAAATCGAAGCGCTCGCCGCGGAGGATCGCTCGCGGCCCGGCGCTGCGGGCGATTCCGCGAGACCCGTTACCAAAGGGCATGACCCATATCATTCGGAAACTTCCGGGTGGACAGGATTGATCGGCTATGGCGCGGTTCTGGGGCTCATTACGTTGCTCCACTACCAGAATGCCTTTTCCAGCGATTGGTTTCAGGCCGGAAAAATGCAGGCGGGGTTGGTTCGACAGGGCGAATTCTGGCGGACCGTGACGGCGCTCTGCCTTCACGGAGACCTTGTTCACCTGGCCGGGAATCTCGTATTTGGCGGGCTCGTAGGGTTTTTTGCCGGGCAAGCGCTGGGTTCCGGGCTGGCGTGGATGAGCATTGTCGTCGCGGG
>JBGTDB010000196.1:0-4406 GCA_041748515.1 Phycisphaerae bacterium | reverse complement strand
TGAGGGAGCGGAGCCCCTCGCGGGTCGCCGACAAGATGGGCGGACGCTGAGGTGCAGGCGCTAACCAGAGCCAGCCCGAACGCTCGCTCAAACAAATTGCCGACGCGGCCTCGGGCGATTTGTAGTATCGCCGCAAGCGTGGCGAATAGAATCAGCGGGTAGGCCCCGTCTCCCAGCAGGTGAAAGAAATAAAATGCAAGAACGGCTCCGAGCGTCCCACACGCATTCAACGGAGGATCGTTGTGCGGGAATTGGTGCGGGCTGGGCCAGTCCCCCGGGCTAAAGGTTATCAGCGCGCCCCAGAGAAACGCGCAGGCCGCGAGCGATAGAATGGCTATGAGCGCCGTTCTTGGGCGAATTTCGCGGTCCGGGACGGCCAGGGGACACCCTCCTTGAATCCCTGCAAGCTGAACGCACACTCTGCCGGATGGCGTGTGATCTTTCCTTTATCGCGATCAAATCACAGGCTTCGACCGCCGCGTCCAGGCAATGGAACCCTGCACTTTAACAGATTCCGGCAATCGCTGTTTTGTCCGTACCGCCGAACAGGATTTTGCCACCCGTGGTCGTCCAGTGGATTTCGAGGCGCGTGCTAAATCGCCCCCGGGAGCCCCATGCGTGGTGGGAATCCGAGGTTCTCGAACCTTTATCGGCGAGAGGTCGAAACCGTCTGGAGCCAATCCACTGCGTCCGCCTCGAGCCGCCAGGGAACCCGCTATCGTCGCGTGGAGGGTGCTTTGCCAAGGCGATTCTTGATTTCCTGCCACTGTGATTCGGCGGCCGCAAAACAGGCGTCTCGGTCAGCCATGCAGCGGCCCAGCGCCTCCTGGTCAGAAAATAAGTACGTCCGTCCATCGTGGACAACAAACGCGATCGGCTTGGATGCGACGACCGAGCCTTTCGAAACCCCGAAAGTGCAGTACCCCTCGTACATCGGGACATACCGGCCGGGATCCTTCCTGAATACTTCCAGCGATGGCTCATCTCGCATGTGATAGACGCGGTTTCTATGGATTTGACGGTAGAGTTCGAGCCCTCGGGTGGGTTGCCCGCCGGCCTGATACGCCACCGGGCAGGCGCCTTCTATTTCCGGCATTCTGTACAGTTCCTCAGCGCGATTGATGTACTCTGTCGGCTTCAGATCAAACGATCGCTTGGCCCGCTCGGACGAAAGGAGATACAACTTGCCCTCGACCACGGCGAAGACTGTCGGATCGCCGTAGAAGCGGTTCCCGTAAGGTCCGCCCAGCGCGACCGTGCATAATCCGCCGATCCGCGGAACATACTTTTCCGGTTCTTCCTCGAATTTCTTTTTCTTTTCGGCGTCGGCCAAGAGGTAAGCGAAGCCCTGGAACTCAGCGAGATGCTTTGAATCGCCCTTGGCCGCCTTTCCGTCGGTGTGATACGAGACCGGGCAGTGACCATCGAGAGCAACTTCGACGTCGGCGCTGGTCGACTGTTTTGAGTCTTCAGCGGGAGATTGCCCAGGACTCTTGGCGATGTGCTTGGGCTCGCTTGCCGGCTTTTTTTCATCTTGCGCCAAAAGAGGGCAAGCGGACAATCCCAAGGCAAGAACTGCGATTGCGGCCAATTCGCTACGCCAAAGTTCAAGACTTCCCCGATACATGCATGATTCTCCAGAAACCGTTTCCGTGTTCCAAATCCGCGACGACCATCGCGTCTTATGGGCCTTCGAACCGTCTGTTCGCGGGTGAACATCGCAACAATCACCCATCAATGGTCGCCTCTTCAGGCAACTAACCTAACCATCGGCATGGGTGCAGTCGACCGTGAGACCCGATTCGCCGGGTTTAATCCCCGGCCCGGCAGCCGACGGAAGCTTGTCCGACTTCAACCGGGGCTGTCCGCACAGTAAAGAAACCAGATGCTCGCGTAAAAACGCAACGCTCGCCCATCCGGCATGTCCACCCAGATTTCCGAGCCTCCGAAGATCCGGTGACCACTCAATCTGCCTTAGCCGATCGTAGCAGGCCTCGTCTTCCCTGGACAACCCGGTCGGACGCCGAAAGCCGAGCCGCCCCGCCGACGACGAAAACCTCCGATCGGTCGTCCCGAAAATCGAAGTTCCGACACCGAGTATGATGCTGTCCTTCCGGCTCACAAGCGCGTAACAACGCCTGACGTTTTGCAGGGCGGGAGCCAGGTTAAACGTCGGCGATACGGCCGGACAGACCAGCAGGAGCGTCTCGACTCCGACCTCCGGCTGGAGCCGTTCGCAGGCCCAGAGGGCGACGCCGCATCCTCCGCTGTAGGCAACCACGTGAATCGTCACGTCCGGATTGGCCGTGCGAAACGATTGAATCCGGTCTGCCAGCTTTGCGGCCTGGCGCTCGTTGCGACTTCGCCACATCAGGTCCGTCCAGATTTCTCCAATCAAACCGAATTGCCAGCGCACCACGATCGTTCCGATATTTACGCCGTCCATTCGGAAAGCCTTGCGAACCACCAGCGGTACAAATTGAAAGCCGCCGACCCCGTCGAGAACGAAGATGACCTCCTGGCTGGTCGGGCCAGCGGACTCCGGAAGCCCGTACCGCGCTCGCTCAACCGCGTACGTTTTGATGAGCGACAATCGCGTGGTCAGGAATCCCATAGGGCATTGAAATCCTGGGAAGGGCTGCGGGAGAAGTCGGGCCTATTTACTCGCCGTCATTTTCTGCAACGCGTCCGATCGCTTCATCGGCTCGGCGAAGCGCGACTCGCTGAGGCCCAGCTCGACCCGGCAGACACTGCTCATTTCGCACCAGCCGCATGGACGCCAATGGGCAATTCGACAGGGGCTCACGCGGACATCCCCGCTGAGAATCGCGTCGGCCAATTCGCCGATCTTTCGGCGGGCGTGGGCGAGCACGCCTTCAAACTCCGCCAGCGAGGCCACGTCACTGGCATCGGTGTGACCGAAGCCGCCGTCCTTGTTGCGATACAGCTGATAATTCTGCGACCACCCCTGGTTATTCGCATCCAGCTTATCAGCAATCTCGTCGGAAATCAGGCCCCTTGGCCGCAGTGTACCTCGAAGCAATGCGTCACGCGGTGACAACTTGTCGGGATGGTCAACCGACCGGTATTTCAGCGAGAGACTGACAAACAAGGCCGCGCCCGGTCGAAGGCGGTCGCCTGAATCCGCCCTTCTCGACTCTGACAAGGCCAGCAAATAGGCGGGCAGTTGGAGGGACAATCCGTGAAAGACCCGGGTCATGTCCAATTTCTTTTCCCGCGATCGTTTGTAATCGACCACGATACCCGGCGCGTCCGGCTCTCCGGCCACGAGATCCACGCGATCGATCACGCCGCCAAGCAGCACGGTTCGCCCGGAGGGCGTCTTGATTTCCACCGGCGGCAGCCCGCCGGGATCGCCGGACCCAAACGGCAATTCCGCCGCAGTCGGCCGAACCCGCCCGGACGAAGCCAATCGTCGTTGAGCATGCACAATTCGAGAAAGTCGTTGAGCCGATCGGCGCAGCGCGAACGCATTCCGCGCGTCCAGCAGCCCCTCCTCATCAATCGATGCACCGACGCGCCGAAAGCTTGCCAGTAAGCCCTCGGCGAGCTGATCCTCCGAGAGCTGGCCGAACGCTCGGCCCGTTGCCACCAGGCCGCGGGTAAAGTCCTCCATTATCGCATGGTCCACCGTGCCTAGGTCGACCGGTTCCAGGACGGCCTCCGCCCGTTCGCGAAGGCGAAGCACATACTTGGCAAAGTACTGAAAGGGACACGCGGCGTACGACTCGAGCTGAGTAATGCTCGTCTTGAGGGCATCGCCCAGCACCCGGCGCAAAATTGGCTCTGACAAACGGAGCGCGACGTCCGATCCATCCTCGGCGCGGGCCTCGATCCGAGGTTCGTCCAGCGACCGAACCACCATGGCCGAAGTGGCGTCATTTCGCATCCGCTCCCGCTCATTTGAATAGACGGTATTCCAAAAAGTACGTACGGGCGCTTCGTCCGATTTGATCTCCGGCCGCGTTCGGAATTCTTCCGTCAGCCGCCGACGCAGATCGGCCGTGCATTGGACATCCCAGGCGGTTCGCTCGCGAATTGGATGGCCAATGGATCGATGTTTCAGCCCGGGGCAGGCTGCCCGCAAAGCGTCAAGATAGGGCGACGGCCGCAACGTCTTGCCGGCATCGTCGGCGGCCGCATACGTCACGACCAGCTTTTCGCTCGGCCGGGTTGCCGCAATGTACAACAGCAGCGACTCGTCGAACGTCCGCTCGCGAGCGCCCGGTCCGACGCGCAGCCCGCTGTCCCGAAGCGCGGCCCGGTCGTCGTCGTTGAGGATCGAATCTTCCGTCAGCCGCTTGGGAAACGTCCCATCGTTGAATCCCAGGATGATTGCGGCCTTGATGTCCGGGTGTCGGCTTCGCTCGATCGAGCCGACCAGC
>JBGTDB010000195.1:0-2622 GCA_041748515.1 Phycisphaerae bacterium | reverse complement strand
GGCCGTCGCCGGGGGTGTCCGCCCTGTTACCACCGGCTTCGCCGGGTTATTGCCTGCGAGCGTTGATCCGGCCGTACCCACGCCGGAGTCGGTCCTGGGTCGCCCGGTTGGGCAGGGGGCGGCGCGATATGCCGACGTCGAGCGCTATCTGCATGCCCTGGCCGAAGCCTCGCCGCTGGTGAAAATCGCAAAGTACGCCACCTCGCACGAAGGTCGATCGCTGTATTACCTCACCATTACGAGTGCGGCCAATCATTCCCGGCTGGACCAAATTCAGGCCGACAATGCCAAGCTGGCCGATCCACGGAAGCTGGGCGGCGTCAGCGATGCCGACCGGATCATCGACGCCATGCCGGCCGTGGCCTGGCTGGCGTACTCGATCCACGGCGACGAGATGTCCGGCACCGATGCTTCGATGCTCGTGGCGTATTCCCTGGCCGCGGGGACCGACGAGGCGACCAAGCGGCTTCGCGACGAGCTGGTCATCCACGTCGATCCGTCGATGAACCCGGACGGGCGCGAGCGGTACCTCGGCCAACTCGAGCCGCTCACCGGCAAAGTTCTTAACACCGACTATCAGGCCATGCAGTACGCCGGGCTGTGGTCGGCGGGGCGGGGGAACCATTATCTGTTCGACCTGAACCGCGACTGGCTGCCGATGGTGCATCCGGAGACGCGCGGGCGAGCGGCCGTCATGATTCAGTGGAATCCGCATCTGGTGATCGACGCCCACGAAATGGGCCCGCTCGATACGTATTTGTTCGATCCGCCGCGCGAGCCGTACAATGTCAATCTGTCCGAGAGCAACATGCGCTGGCGGCGGCTGTTTTCCGGCGATCAGGCCAGGGCCTTCGACCGGCACGGCTGGAGCTACTACACGCAGGAATGGTACGAGGAATGGTATCCCGGCTATACGAACGCGTGGGCGAATCTGCTGGGGGCGGTTGGTCTGCTTTATGAGCAGGCGCGGGTTAGCGGTGGGGCGATCAAGCAGGCGTCTGGCCGAGTGCTTACCTATGAACAGGCCGTCGCCCACCAGTTGGCCAGCAGCCTGGCGAATCTTGAGACGCTTCGGGCCAATCGGCGGGAGATTCTTCGCGACTATTTTGAGGATCGTCGATGGGCGGTAACGAGCGCGGGAGACGCGGGCGAGAAGGTGTTTGTCGCCGAGGCGTCGACAGATTCGGCGCGGTTTAATCTTTTTCGCGAACTGCTCAAGCGGCATGGCATTGAGTTTGAGATCTCTGAAAGTCGCGTTGTCGCGAAGGATGCGGTCAGTGTGTGGGGAGAAACGGCGGATCGCGTTGAAGTTGGGGCCGGTTCGCTCGTGGCCCGCGTACAACAGCCTCATCGGCGACTGCTGCGTTCGATTCTTCAATTCGACCCGCGCATGTCGGACAAGTTTCTTCAGGAGGAGCGTCGAAGCCTGGAGACCCATCAGGGGACGCGGGTTTACGATGTGACCGCGTGGAACTTGTCGATGGCCTATGGGCTGGAAGCCTATTGGGCGGACTCGGCGTCGAGCGATCCGAATGTGCCGCGGCAGGGGGTTGAGGACGACCCGTTCGAGCGAACTCCGGCCTACGGCTATCTGGTCGATGGCCGGAGCGGCGATGTCTACGCGGCCATCGTCCGAATTCTCGAAGGAGATGGGCGGGTCCGTGTTGCCCAAAAGCCCTTCAGTATTGGTAACCGGGATTACAGGGCCGGGACGCTTTTGCTGCGCAGAAACGAGAATCCTACGGAGCTTGGCTCGCTTTTGAAGGAGGCCGCGGAGGGGCTTTCGCTGGCGATCCATCCGGCCGAGACCGCCCTTAGCGAATCCGGCCCGGATCTGGGCGGCAATGAGTTCCAACTTTTGGTGTCGCCGAGAGTGGCGCTTGCCTCTCAATGGCCAATTTCGTCTACATCTTTCGGCTCCATCTGGCATCTTCTCGATGCGCGGATCGGCCTGCGCTGTTCGCCCATCAACACGCAGTCCATCGGCCGCGTTGACATGCGAAAATATAATGTGCTGATCCTGCCGAACGCGTGGGGCGGCGGGTTTGGAGCGATTTTGAATGATGCGACGCGGGCCCAGCTTCGCAGTTGGATCGAGGCCGGCGGAACGTTGATTGCGGTGGGCGGCTCGGCGGCCTTCATCGCCGATGAAGGCCGAAAGCTCAGTTCGGTCCGTTTGCGCCATGAGGTGCTGGACAAGCTGAAAATCTATGAAGAGGCCGTCGGGCGGGAGCGAGCCGCTCGCAAGATCTTGGTTGATCCGACCGTGGTCTGGGGCGAGGCCGGCAATCCGCCGGCGGGCGCCGCCCGCTTCAAACCGGCTCCGCCGGCGGGCGATTCCTCGGCCGAGAATGCGGACGAATCCGCGACCGATACGCCGCACGGGAAAAAATCAAAGGATGAGAATGCAGCGGGAAAATCGCCCGAAGCCGCGAAACGCGCTTCGGATTCAAAGGATGTCGAGTCCTTAAAGCGTCATGATGCGTGGTCGCGAATATTCAGTCCCGGCGGCGTGTTTGTTCGGGCCGAGCTGAATTCCGAGCACTGGCTTTGCTTCGGATTGGATGAGCGGCTTCCCATTCTGTTCGGCGGATCGGACGTATTCATGTCGTCGCACCCCGT
>JBGTDB010000194.1:0-5200 GCA_041748515.1 Phycisphaerae bacterium | reverse complement strand
GGGCGACGGTTTCGTCCAACCGCCTAGCCGCATAAGGCTTTTGTCTCCCCGCAACGACTTTTTTCATTGCCCCGGATCCGAGTTCTTCACCAAGCGGCCCGGCACACGCGGCCGTCTGAAGCTCCTCAAGTTGCTTGAGCTGCTCTAGGGCTTGGTCAACCCATGGCGCGTTCGACAGCTTCCGGCATAGCTGCATGACCTGCCGTCGCGCATCAGCGTAATCGTACCTTCTAAGGGCATCTCCCGCCTGCCTGGCTGCCGAGAGTATCTCAGATGTTTCTTGAACAACAGGCGTTTCGTCACCCAGTCCCGCCAGTCCGGCCACTTCAGTCTGAGCCCGTTTAAGATGCCCCGCACAAATGGCAGCTCGGGCGGACTCGGTCGCTCTGCTTATGATTTCAGTCTCGAGTTTAAGGGCAGCCTCGCAATGCGCATCCAGCGATTTGGCCTTTTTGATTCGCTCGGCCGCCTGGGAAACTTGCCCGGCACGCAGGAACCGTTCCGCCTGCTCGACCGCTCGCTCGGCCTCCTTGGCGCGTCCCGCCGCCTTTTTGAGAACAGCCTGGGCCGTGGGATCCGTAGCGGCCAATTCCAACATATCCTTGCCCGCCGCAACCGACCCGCGTTCGATACGTTTCTGGGCTTCCTGAATTCGCTCCCGGCGCGAATCGTCGCGACGATAACGCTCGACGGCCACGAGGCGAACGTAGCCCCGAAGCTCTTCGATTTCCGCCTTCATACACCCACCCGCCTCAGCGCGGTCAAGGTCCATCAACGCTTCGGTAAACTTGTCCGTCCGGTAGTTCTCGCGAGCCCGTTGGATGAATTTTTCGGTGAGTGCAGCCAGGACGACCTTTCCGCGGGCGTGGGACTTCAGGTCGGCCGCGGTCGCAAGACGGTACGCCTCGTCGATGCGACCCTCCCTCAGGGCTTTTTCCGCCGCCCTCAGCCGAACAAACAAAAGCTGGCTGAACATGCCCACTGAAACCTCCCGATAATTTGCTGCTTGCCAACCGATCTTAGGCTCGGGACTTGCCCGCGCAAATCTCGCCTAGGAGGCCAACACCGACCAAACGACTACCTTAACTTCGCGAGTTTAGGCCGTTTATTTGTACCTGGGCGGCACTCAAAACTGATTCGGCCACGGAGGCACAAAGTTCGTAACTACCGCTCCCAGCACGACTTACGAATACTTTGTGAAAAAATTGACGGAACTTTCCGCGCGAGTACACTTCTTGGTAGGCCGGTGTCGGGGCTCAGTTCAGTCTCGCTTGCAGCGCCGAAACGGGCCAAACTCAATGATGGGATGCCCGAGACGGCTGTCAGAGCCGGAATCGCCAGGAGTACGCAAAGCGTGAACTTGATCGGACAGACGCATCCGACTGACTCCTTGGAGTCTTACGCCGCCATCGGCGTGGTCATCCTGTTGGCCACAGCCGTTGCCGCCGGGATGCTTGTAGTTGCCCATGTCTTTGGGCCCAAGCGACATGGGCCGATCAAGGATAGCCCTTACGAATCGGGGATGCCGCCGATCATGGACACGAAGCGGCGATTCAACATCCGATTCTATATCGTGGCGATGCTGTTCATGCTTTTTGACGTCGAAGTGATCTTCATGTGGCCTTGGGCGACGGCGTTCTATCAGGCCGCGGCCGAAGGAGCAACCATGACGATCCCCGACGGGACAATCGTCGGCAAGGGCTTTCTACTTGCTGGAATGGGGCTCTTTTTCGCCCTGCTAGTATTCGGCCTGTTCTATGAATGGAAAAGGGGGGCCTTCCAATGGGACTAGCTGTTGCGGGTGCCGCCCCCTATCAGGCAAGCAAGGAAGAATTCCTGGCCTCACGGTTGGATTATCTCGTGGACTTGATCCAGAAGGGCGTGAACTGGTCCCGGCTGAATTCGCTTTGGCCGATGCCGTTTGCGACCGCCTGCTGCGGCATCGAGCTCATGGCCACCGGGGCCAGCCGCTACGATATCGCCCGGTTCGGAGCGGAGGTCATGCGGTTCACACCGCGGCAGTGCGACCTGTTGATTTGCGCCGGACGGGTGGCGATCAAACAGATGCGGGTGTTGCAGCGGATCTACATGCAGATGGCCGAGCCGAAGTGGGTCATCAGCATGGGGGCCTGCGCCAGCACCGGCGGCGTTTTTGATACCTATGCGGTGATCCAGGGCGTAGACCAGTTTATCCCCGTGGATGTTTATGTTCCCGGCTGCCCCCCGCGCCCTGAGACGTTGATCGAAGGCGTGATGATGATTCAGCGAATGGTCGAAAACGAAGGCGTTAAACATAGTGGACAGCGTCCGCGCGGCCTCGGCCTTCGCGTCGATCCACCCGTACAGATTCGAATTGAGGGCGAAAAGAAGAGTTAATTGTGATTTCGCCAGGTAATCCAATCGTCGAGCTACTTGCCGGGCAGTTCCCGGACATTGATTTTTCCGCGGGCCCTTTGCTTTCGCGGGCGGACAGTCAGGACGAACAGATGTGCGTCCGCGTTCCACCGCACCGGCTGATCGAAGTGATGCGGTTCTTGCGAACCGATGAACGCTGCGCCTTCGAACAGCTTTGCGACCTGACGTGCGTGGATTATCTGAACTTTCCCGGGGCCCGCGATCGATACGGCGTCATCTATTCGCTGTTGTCACTGACCCAGAACCATCGACTCTGGGCCAAGTGTTTTGCCAATGACCCAGACCCGGAAATCCCTTCGGTAACGGGAGTATGGAAAGGAGCCAACTGGCCGGAGCGCGAGGTCTGGGACATGTTCGGCGTACGGTTCACCGGGCACCCGGACCTGCGAAGGATCCTGACGTGGGAAGGCTTCGGCTCGCACCCGCTACAAAAGGACTATCCTTTGACGGGCAAGGGCGAGCGGGAGAGCTTCGAGAAAATCGGGCGCGATGCGTCGTGAGGCAGACTAAAGATGGGCGGCTTCGATCGAATTACGTTCAATCCCGGCATTCTCGGTGGACGCGCGTGCATCCGAGGGATGCGGATTCCCGTCTCGGTGATCGTGAAGCAAATCGCCCACGGGGCAGCGCGGGAGGAGATTCTCGACGATTACCCTGACCTGGAACCGGAGGACATTCAGCAGGCGCTGGAGTATGCAGCCTGGCTATCACAGGAAGAGACCCGGAGTGCCTCCTAAAAATTATGCGCTTCCTTGCGGACATGGGCGTTTCGCGACGAGTAGTAAACTGGCTGAATGAGCAGGGTCATGAGGCAGCGCACCTACTTGAACGCGGATTGCAGAGCCTTACTGATGAGGAGGTCTTTGGGATCGCCATTTCCGAAGGTCGAGTCGTGCTGACTTTTGACTTGGATTTTGGCGAGATAGTCGCTCACCAGCAAGGGCGAAATCATGGCGTCATTCTGTTCCGGTTGAATGACACAACAACGCCTTTCCTAATCAAGCGACTGCGATCCGTTCTGGCCGACGCCGCCGATGCTCTTAACGACGGCGCCATTGTTGTGGTTGAGGATTCGCGACATCGTACGCGTCGATTTGAATGACTTTACCATTAACTAATACAGAAAATGAGGAAGTTTCCGGCGCCACCTACGCCCCCGAGGAGCCCGGCGGAGACGTGTGGGTGCTCAATCTTGGCCCGCAGCATCCGGCCACGCACACCACGCTGCGCCACGTGCTTGAGTTGGATGGCGAGCGGGTTTTAAGCTGCACGGTCCACATCGGATACCTGCACAGCGGCTTCGAAAAACTCGGCGAGCACCTGAACTACAACCAGTACGTCGTGGTCACCGACCGGATGAACTACATCTCGCCGATGGCCAACAACATCGCCTGGCATCACGCCTGCGAGAAGCTGTTCGGCCTCGACCTGACGCCCCGCTGCAAGGCCATCCGCACCATTATCGCCGAGCTGTCCCGCATTCAAGACCACCTGCTGTGCGTCGGCGCGGCCGGGCTGGACCTGGGCGGCTTTACCGCATTCATGTATCCCTTCAACGCCCGCGAGACGATCTACGATCTGTTCGAGGAAATATGCGGGGCGCGATTCACCACCAGCTACACCCGGGTCGGCGGCCTCATGCAGGACATCACCGCGGAGTGGCCCGCAAAGGTAAAGCAGTTTTGTCGCGTCGAATTGCCCAAGGCCCTGGAAGACCTTGAAAGGCTTCTCACCCGAAACCGCATCTTCGTCGAGCGCACTAAAGGAATCGGCTATCTCAGCAAAGAGGACGCCATCGACTGGGGCTGGAGTGGCCCGCTGGCCCGGGCCAGTGGCGTTCGCCGCGACCTGCGAAAGGACGAGCCGTACCTCTGCTACGCCGACAACTGGGACGGCAAGGGGGCCTCGGCCGTCGAATTCAAGGTGCCTATCAGCACCGGCTGCGATTCGTACGCCCGCTACCTGGTTCGCGTCGCCGAAATGCGTGAATCGATCAAGATCGTCTTGCAGCTTGCGGACAACATTCCGGCCGGTCCAGTGGACGTGCTGCCCAACGACAAAATAACTCTGCCAAGTAAGGACGAGGTTCATTTCAGTATCGAGGGCCTGATCCACCACTTCGAGCAGATCATGACCAACAGGGGGCACCGGCCGCCTGTCGGCGAATGCTACGGGGCGAACGAAACGGCCAATGGTGAGCTGGGCTTCTACCTGGCCAGCGACGGGGGCAACTGCCCCTACCGGGCCCGGTGCCGCCCGCCGTCGTTTATCAACTATCAGTGCTTCCCCGACCTGGTCGTCGGTCACCAGGTGAGCGACGTGATCGCGGTCTTGAGCGGGATGAACATCATCGCCGCGGAACTGGATCGTTAATGTGATGCGCAGGTTACATCCTCATCCGAATATCGAATGGCAGATGGAAGCGATGAATCGAGTCGATCGCCTGTTGATGAAGGTGACGGCGGCGCTCGATGCCGCCGACATACCCTATGCGGTGATCGGTGGGAATGCCGTCGCCGCATGGGTCGCGACGCGCGAGGTCGGTGCCGTTCGAGCGACGAAGGACGTGGACCTTTTGCTGCGACGCGACGACCTGGATCGGATGGAAGTTTCTCTAAGCGAAATCGGATTGCTTCGCGATGAAGTTATGGGCATCCCCGTGTTCATGGAATCGGACAACCTGCTGCCCAGTCAGGGCGTGCATATCGTCCTGGCCAATGAAAAAGTGCGGGCGAACTCGCCGCGCCCCGCGCCAGATGTCACTCGATCTTTCCGATCGGCAAGC
>JBGTDB010000193.1:0-4723 GCA_041748515.1 Phycisphaerae bacterium | reverse complement strand
GGAGGAGGGGACTCTGGCCAAATGGCTGGTCGGGCGGTGGCTATGGTGTCGGCGAGAGGATCAAGCTTCGCTACACGCGGGCCATGGTGGCCGCAGCGCTGAATGGCAACCTGTGCGATGCGCCTTGTGGAAAAGACCCAGTTTTTGGCCTGGCCGTACCGATGTCATGCCCCGACGTTCCCGCGGAACTCCTCGCGCCCCGATCGACCTGGAAGAGCCCGGCCGACTACGACGCGAAGGCCCGCCACCTGGCCGGGCTTTTCACCGAGAATTTCAAGAAATTCGAAGGCGCATCCGAGCAGGTGGTGGCCTCCGGCCCGAAGATTCTCGTGGGTGCCAAGTAACGTGCATCGGGGGTTCGGATTGCCTGATTCAATGTGCCTTAACACGTCAATGCGCGCTACAGAGTTTCCCAGGCGCGGACGGCGTGGGCGAATGTGCCGAACCCGGCGGGAAACAATCGTTCAAGCTGGTCGAGGTCTTGAGCCGCCTCGGTCGCCGCGGCTTTGGCCCGTTCCCACTGCACGCGGCGGGTGGGCTTTCCGGTGCCGTACACTTTCCGCTTCAATTCCAGGCGATTCGTTCGGAGATGTCCGTTTTCGGTGAGTTTTCGCTGCCAGTGTTCCTCTGAATTTTCTCCCATGCCGCGCGCATACCACGCCTCCAGTGCGGGCACGGCCACGCCTATGGCGAGTCGCAAGGCTTGCCGATCCCTTGGACGGCGGAGCCCATGCAGAACGGATTCCGCGTGGAGTTGCAGCTCGCAGAATCGGCAGCCACGGGCGGCGGCCAGACGCGGTTCGTGATCGAGCTGGTGTGACGGAGAATCATCCGAATCGGCGACGATGGCCAGTGCGCCGGTATCGGTGTTGTAGTACAGATGTCGAATGAGCGGGGCCAACAGGTTGTAGACCGACGGCCAGCCGCGCGATCGAAATCGGTGCCTGGCGAACGTCGCTTCGTGCCCGAGGATGGCCTCGATCAGAATGCGGAGTCCCGCCTCGTCGGAAGTCGATTCGCAGAGCACGGCGATTCTCATCGTTCGGTGGGCACTCCGCCGAGGATTCCGCAGTACCAGACCTCGCCGAGGTTCGAGTTGCGAAGGATTTCGTCAATGTTCGGCAGATCAGTCAACCTGATGAAACGGGCGCCGTCCCGGGTTTTTTCGGCAATGACAATTTCTTCAGGTCGCTCGCGGAATAGATCGAGAAAATAAGGTGAATGCGTGGTTGCGATGACCTGAACGGGATCGCGATCGTCGCCGAATTCCTTCGGATAGGCCAGGCGATATAGCGTGTCGCGCACGTCGTCCAAAAGGCGCGGGTGCATGCCATGGTCCGGATCTTCGAATCCGACGATCGGCGGCGGGTCCGGCAGGTGAGCGAGGGTCATTAATCCCAATGCCATGATCGCACCCTGGGACACTTCGGCGGCGATAATGGGCTCGCCGGTCTCACAGGTGCGTAGGCTGATCGCTCGACGGCCATCCGGCGTAAGCTCAAACAGTATTCGGTCAAACTCGGGCAGCCAGCAGGCCAGTTCTTCGTTGAGCCGCTCGAATCGATCGGGGTGACGGTCGGATAATTGAAAAAGCACTTCGGGCAGCCCTGCACCGTTCGGTGCAAGTTCAACGGCCGGATCGGCATTGGCCGGTGCAATGAGTGAATGGGCTTCAAGACTATAAATCCGTGCGCGGCTAAGTTTCTGTCTTGCAGCCTCGTGCGGGGCGGAAGTGTCGGAAGCCGATCGGCCTTCAAGGGTCCAGCCCCGGCCAGAGGCGAGGGACAATACTAGTCCTGCAACCCGTTCGATGGGCTTTGACAGGTTGTACGTGATCTTTACGCGACGGGCGTGACGGCGCTCTGCGGTACTGACCGCCGCCCCGTAAGGCACAAGCTCCGGGCGGTGGAGCAGGCGGAGGGCCTGAAGTGCCGTGCTTTTTCCCGACCCGTTGGGGCCGACGATCAGCGTGAATTGACCTAAAGGCAAAGTTGCGTCACGCAGGTTCTTGAAATTGCTGAATTCAATGGAGTCGAGCATTGCAGCACCGAATGCGTCTGTTGATTTTAACGGTGTCTATTGGAACATTGTATGTGACCGATGTCGCCCAGTCTTGGCGGGCGGCGTTCGCTCCGTCTTTCACTTCAGCGCTTTTCGTCCCGCATCCGCCCGCATCTGATTGATCCTTCCCCATACGCGGGTGTCGCTTTTGGCGAAGGCGACCAATTGGCTTGTCGTAATTCCAAGGAGCTTTGCGGCCTCGCCGGCCTGGGCCTCACAGGCGGCAAAGACGTCGAGGATTTCCTGCACCACGCGGCAGTATTCGTCGTTTTTTCGGTTGATTCCCAGCCTTCCCTGTCGATCGATATATGGCCGTAGAATCTCGCTTGGCTCGTAACTTTCCGGATCGATGCCCGTTCGGACGAACAGGGCGATGGCGTCGCGGATGCGTCGCAGGGCCCGCTTGCGGTTGACATGCTGCGACCGGTCTTCCGTGGCGGTTACCATAAGTCCGGTGGGCTCATGGACGATCCGTACGGCCGAGCTGGTCTTGTTCCGCTTCTGGCCCCCGGGCCCCTGGGCGCGGAAGAGGTCCACCCGGCATTGGGCCAGGAGGGCCGGATCGTCCAGCCTTAGGTAGTCCGGATTGGTTCGGATGCTCTGCATTCAGCGAGATTATAGCAACTTGCGAAAAATCGCTCATTCGGCTGGTTACTAGTAATTCCGCAGCTTGAATTCCGCCATTTTTCGAGCATTCCGGCCCCGAAAGTCGGTCCGGTATCCAACCGATAACTCCCGTGAGTATGCCTGAGGTCCGGCGGCACAGGCCGACCGATTCCTGGGGCAATCGTGAACCGTGTGAAACCGGCTTTCGGGAGAATGCGATGAAAGCTGTTCTAGCTTTGTGCTCGGGGTGGCGCGAAATTCGACTTTGCGCCGCCATGATGATGTTCGTTGTGGCCGTTTTCGGCGTTGGTTGCCGCCTGAATCTGGGCGACGAGGGCAATGGCGGCGGCGACGGCGTCCCAATTGGCGATCCCGGCGACGACGACGTCGAACTTCCCAGCGAGGCGACCGAGAGTTTCTTCCGGGCCTTTCAGATCGACCCCGTCGAAGAGGATACGGCCGGCCCGAAATTCATCGCCGTCGGCGACGTGAACCAGGACGGCCTCCTTGACGTGGTGAGCGCATGGAACCAATCTCAACCCGTTCAGCTTCACCTTCAACAGCGTGATGCCGAGGGCAAGATTTCTTTCCGAACGGTCACGATTGCCGGAACAAGCCCGGTCGCGGTCATGGCCGGCCTGGCCCTCGGGCAGATCAACGACGATGGCTGGCTGGACATTGTGGTGCTGGTGAAGGCCAACGGTGGCGCCGGTTGGTGCCCGACGGCCCCGCCGACGCAAATCAGCAATCTGGACGGTGAGATTATCGTCTATTTCAATCCCGGCAGCGCGGCACTAGTTCCCGACGGCGATCAATGGGCCCAAATGCGGCTGGTCAATCCTTATGTACGGGACCGTTGGATTCACAACCAGTTCCCCGGAAACGAGTGGGTCTCCTTCGAAGAGCTCAAGACGCAGCCTGAGAACGCGGGGTTTACGTCGTTGGCCGTGGGAGATCTGAATAACGATGGCTTTGATGACATCGTCGTCGCCCTGAATCCCGGTGAATGCAAAGAGCTTGGCCAAGAGCCGCCGACGAACACGGTCGATGTCTGGGTGAATCCAGGCGCGGGCCTGGCGGAAATTTTTCAGGCCTGGGGCGTTCAGGCTGACCTGCCGTTTTCCGGCGGCGTGCCTATATCAGTTATGTTCGACGCGCCGCGGGTTACCTCGATTGCATTGAGTGACATCGATGGGGACGGCGATCTGGACATCGTTGCCGCCTATCATGATTCACTTTCTTTGAACGTGCGCTGGGCGCGGAATCCGTTTAGTTCTGGAGGCAACGACGCCATGATTCTGGGCGGCAGCGACGGGGGCGCGGACCGCTGCGTCGGCGGACCGAATGACCTGTTTCCCTGTCCCGACGGCGCGGCCGATTGCGTTGGCGTAGACGACGGAATTTGTCAGAATGGACAATGCGTGGGCGGGGCCAATCCTGGCGCAGACTGTCAGGACAGCGGCGGTTGTGCAGGCGAAGAAGACGGAGTATGCACGGGATTCAGTTGGCGATACCTCACGGCAAGCTGGGAATTGCGCCCCATCGGCCAGGTGGATACCCATGCCAACGTGATCGCTATGGGCGACATCGATGGCGACGGATTCGACGACGTCGTGGTACGTTCGACTTTGGGCAGAGCGGTTCAGTGGTTCCGCAGACCCCCGGGCCCGCCGGTGATTGAGCCGGAATTCCCGCCGAATAACGGCCCGACCCCCAATCGATTCAATTTCCCATGGCCGGTGTTCACCATCACCGAGTTCCTTGAGCAGGCTCCAGAAGCCATTGCCGTGGGCGACATTACCGGCAACGGTCAGGCCGAGTTGCTGGTGGCCGTCGAGGGTGGTGTATACTGGTTCGACGCAACCGTGGGAGCCTCGGTCTTCGCCCCTTGGTTTGGCTATACGATCATCCAGGATGAACCTGATGACAGTGGGGCGGATGTCAATCAGACCGGTGGTTTGCAGGGCGGAACCGGCGCGGGCGTCAGCGGTACCGATGCGGAGACGTTCATCAACGCGCTCTTGGTCGTAGACCTCGACGGCGACGGAAAGAATGA
>JBGTDB010000192.1:0-6385 GCA_041748515.1 Phycisphaerae bacterium | reverse complement strand
TCGATCAGGGCCTCTACCAGGTCGTCTCGCGTATTCCAGTTATCCGGTTCGAGAGCGATTGCGTCCTCGAAGCGTGCTACGGCCTCGTCATGGCGGCGGGCGCGAAGTAGTAGGCCGGCCAGCAGGAGGCTTGCGCTGCTATCGCCGGGATTGATCCCGCATATCTGTTCATACTTGACGATGGCGGACTCGGTGTTGTCAGCCTTCAAGAACATCGCGGCCAGCCGCTCATGGGCGAGCCGAAAGCCCGGATCCGCGGCCGCGGCGGCCTGGTAGAACTCGATGGCGTCTTCGGTCTCATCGAGCTTTTCGGCGCAAAAGCCGATTCCAAAGAGCGTCGGAGCGTCGTCCGGATGTTCGCGAAGGGATTCGTAGAGCTGCTCGATCGCCGCGTGGGGCAAGCCCAGTTCGTCGAGGCAGCAAGCCAGCCCGACACGTGCGGCGTGATCGGCCGGGTCGTGTAATAGCGCCTTCTGAAAAGCGTCCCGGGACAGTCCGAATTCGTGTTCTCCCAAGAGGAGCGAACCGAGATTGCGGTAGGCTACAACCGGGCTTTCGACCGTGTCTCCTCGCGCTATTGGATCATGATCGCCGGGAGGGGCTAGCAAGCGGTCGAAGACAAACCGCAAGTCGGGTACCAACCCGCGACCCAGGATTTCCAGAAGTGATGGCATGTATCGCGCTTTCGCTCAGGTCGGCAATTCGGTTAGGGCTTTCATCGCCGCTTCGTAACTGCCGTTTAAATCCAATGCGCGGCGATAGGCCGCCCTCGCTTCAATGAACTTTCCGCCTGATTTGTAGGCGTTGCCAAGGTCATAAAAGACGTCGGCGTAGTCTCCTCCAGCAAGGATTGCCTGTTCGAATCTCGTCGCGGCTTCTTCGCCGCGGCCCGTTGCAAGCAGCACTCTGCCCAATTCGATCAGGGCCCGAAGATAGCCGGGGTCGATTTGTACGGCGACTTCCAGTTCACGGACGGCTTCTTCCTCGCGGCCCAGCCGGGCCAGAAGGCGTCCGGCGTGATATCGATACTCCGCGAACCCCGAGTTCTTGACATTGATTCGTTGCACCGCGGCCAGAAGGATTTCCGCGACATTCTTGTCGAGACGATCGGCACGCATGGCCGTGAACGCATCGAGGACGTCAGGATCGGTTTCGATGCGGCGGATGATATCGGCAGTCGCCGCGTCGCCGGTCGAAGACGGGTTTATGGGGGCGACGCCCTCGGTTGGGTTCTTTTCCTCGACGACAGCCGGACGCAGGTTGATCGTCCGCCCCTCCTGGCGCGCCGTGCGCGCCGCCTGGGCAAGCAGCAGGCCAATGCGGGCATCGCCGGGGCGGAGCGATTGCGCCCGCTGAAGGAAGTCGATGGCCTGGTCCGTTCTTCCTGAAACGCCCGCGCACATGGCCAAGCCGACCATGGCGTCGACGTGATTACGATCGATGCTCAGCGCCTGAGTAAAGCGAAGTTCAGCCTCCTCATACTCTTCGCCCGTCGAAAGGAGCGTGCCCAAATGGTAGTGAAGGACGGCGCATTCCGGGTTGTCCGCGATTCCCGCGCGGAGTAGGGCGACGGCCTTTACTGGGTCGCCTGAGTCGGCCAGGCGGATCGCGTGACGGATCGTTTCAATTGGAGTCGGGCGATTGGTTTCAAAAGAACTCGCCTTTGTGGTTGTGGGTGCCGGTTTTCCGTCGCCACGCAGCGATGCGGCGATTGGCACGGGCATGGGCGATGGAGGCGAGCCGTATTTGATTGCCTCGGCGAATACCTCGATGGCGTCATCATACTTCCCTGCGTTAATCAGGCAGACGCCACGGCGGACCCTGTCGGCCGACTCGCAATCTGAATCGATTCGATGGAGGACATCGCTCCCTATAACCCGGCTTTCCCGGTGGGCCGCATCGGCCTCGTTGCCGGCGTCGACGTCCGACGTGGTTTGGGTGGATTCGTCACCAAGGTTCATAGGGCGATTCCGTGCAAGTGTTCCCAAGACCCGATAAGAGCCGATTGATGCTGACCGTAACTGCGGCAAGTCTCCGGCCTGATGAGATGAAGGTATATCGGCCGATTCCATGCACTCCTTCGCCGCTCGAGATTTCGGACCTTGGACAAGATGAAAGGAACACGGGGAGAGCCAGATCGAGATCAGTGCTCGATGGCTCCCAAGGGGCGGATGCGTTGGCCATTGGGCTTCGCCGGTTTATAAGACTCCGATTCGGAGGCTGGACCAATCTGACTGCTGCACCTACCTTAAGGCACGGATCCGATGGTCCGGAGCTGGTCGGCTAACGATCGCTGCTTCCGAGAGTGCGTGCACTGTGAAGACATCCTCATTAATGCGGCATAGTCGGCCGTGATCGGGAAGCCGCTCGATAGTCGGGCCGACGGTGCGGTCTGGTCCGATAGCCGGCAAAGTCGGGTTTAGGGGGGCCGTTCTCCCCGCCGGTCGAACCTGAGCCCCGGAGACGTGCAAGGATGCTGGTTGATGCATTGTTGGAAACGGCCCGGCGACAACCCCGGACGCTCGCGGTGTCGGATGGGACGCGAGAGCTGAACTATCGTCAGCTTGCGACACTGGCGGGCGTTTTCAGAAATGTGGCCTCGCGGGAGACTTCGCTCGATCGGATTGGAATCATTCTGCCGGCGTCGGCGGCGTTTCCCGCCGTCCTGTTCGGAACGCTCTGGGCCGGAAAAATCGCCATACCGCTCAACTTTCTTCTGCGCGATGAAGAATTGATCCATGTCGTCCGTGATTCGGGCATGGACACCATTCTGACAGTCCGCCCGTTTCAGGAACTGGTCAGCAAGCTTCCGGCACGGGTCGTCTATCTCGAAGACCTGGGCCTGAAGTACAAGATGCTCGTGGCCATGCTTCGGTGCTATCCCAAGCTCCCCACGGTCCAGTCCCGCGATACGGCCGTCATTCTGTACACCTCGGGCACGTCGGCACGGCCCAAGGGCGTTGAGCTGAGCTACGGGAATCTGCACAGCAACTGCGTGGACAGCATCGCCAGCCTGAAGGTCGATCCGCGACAGCGATTCCTGAACATCCTTCCGCCGTTCCATGTCTTCGGGCTCACGGCCAACGTTCTGGTCCCCACCTTCATCGGAGCGACTGTCTTTGCGATTCCACGATTCAGCCCGGTCGCGGCCGTCCATGCCGTGCATGAGCATCGGATTACCATTTTGCTGGCGATTCCCAGCATGTACGCCGCGATCCTTCGCACCAAGTCGAGCAAGGCCGAGTCCTTCAGCTCGATCTATCTGGCCATCAGCGGCGGCGAGCCGTTGCCCGAGAAGGTTCGCGAAGGTTTTGAGAAACGCTTCGGCGTGACGCTTCGGCAGGGGTATGGCCTGACCGAGACTTCGCCGGTGGTGTCGGCCTGCACCTATGACCTGTACCGCGAGGGCACGGTGGGTAAGCCGATTCGCAATGTCTCGGTGCGCATTGTCGATGCGGAAGGGGTCGAACTGCCGCAGGGGCAGGACGGTGAAATTCTCGTTCGCGGTCCGGGGGTCATGAAAGGCTACTACAAACAACCGGAAGAGACGCGAAAGATCATCGACGCCGACGGCTGGTTGCATACGGGCGATATCGGCCGCTTCGACACCGATGGGTTTCTCAGTATCACCGGGCGGGCGAAGGAGATGCTGATCATCGGCGGCGAGAACGTTTTTCCAAGAGAGATCGAGGCCGTGCTGGAAGGCCACGAAGACGTGTTACAGGCGGCGGTCATCGGCATCGAGGATGGCCTGCGCGGCGAGGTTCCGGTGGCCTTTGTGATTCCCAGGAAGGAAGCGGAAATAACCGAGGAGGAATTGCGCAATTTCGCCCGCAAGTCACTCGCCGGCCACAAAACCCCCCGCCGCATCGAAATCCACGAAGACCTGCCCGTCGGCCCGACGGGAAAAATCCTCAAACGCAAACTGCGCGAACTGCTTTGATTACGACATTACCGCATCGGAAAGTGCTGAGTTCGTATCGAGCAAGTCCTATGCAAATGCTTCAAACCATTACCATACACTCTCTTTCGCTTTAGTAGCAAGCCGGGACGGCGCAAATGTTCCGTTTGCCCCTGGCGACGATGAATGTCGAGATTCATGAGGCTTCATAACTCCGCTCAAACCTCGATTCGGCGGAGGTGGCGGGCGCCGACGTGCATCGCCATCAGGCCGCCGAGGACGCTGATCGCGATAGCGCCAGTGCAATACAACAGTGAAACGGCGTCGGGGATGCTCCCGTCCGGAAGGTAGCGCGATCGCAGGGTGGCCGCGCCGACGCCGGTCAGGGTGAGGGCGACAAGAGCAATCGACGCAAGCAGATTGACCGTTCCGCCCAGGCCGTTGGCGATGCGTGCCGGGTTGGTCTGGTTGAACATCGGCATCCGCGAGCCGATGCCGACGGAAAATCCGCAGAGCCCGAAGCACACGCCCACGGTTACGATCAGGTGGATCGTCGTCCACACCCAGTCCAAACCGAGTAGCACGGCGCCGACGCACATCGCCGACATGGCCACCGCCAGTGTGACGGTCATGGCAAAGGCGAACTTGGCTAGCAGCAGCCCCCCGCGATCCATCGGCAACACGCCCATCAACCAGAGCTTCTGGCCCTCCAGCGACATAAGCGGAAAGACGAATCGGCAGGTGAACGTGGCGAGGATCAGGCTGACGGCGCACAGGTTCAGGAAGGGAATGATGAGCAACCAGCCGGACGCGCTCAACTGCACGCGCAGCGTCGGCATGTTTGTGAGATAGAGCACCAGCAGGCCGAAGAGGATGGTCAGTTGGCTCCACTGGGCGGGATCGCGCAGGAACGTGCGGAGATCCTTGGCGGCGACCAGTCGCAATCGGGTCGGCAGGTAGAAGAAAAGCCATCCCGCTGGCCCGCCGGAAGCGGGTGCGGCCGGTCGGCCGGTGCCGCCGCGGCCCGCGCTCAGACGGTCGTAGGCGGTGACGAAATTGCGCGACACGACGCGGACGGCGACCCAGCTAAGGAAGAACGCATTGGCCAGCGTGACACCGAGATAAGAGAAGGCCCCGGAGAAATTGGCGTGCATGGCGTGGTCGATGCCCGAAGCCACCCAGTGATTGGGCAGCATGGCCGATTGAACGAAGCTCATTCGCGAAAGAAACGTCCGCAGCCAGTATTCCATGGCCTCTTCGCCAAGGCGGATCGAGCGCAATCCGACGACAATCAGGGCCAGGATCAGGATCGCGCCGATGATGGTCAGCGTGCGAGCGGCGCGGCGGGGAAAAAACCGGGCGACGGCCCAGGCGGCCAGCAAGCCCAGGGACCCGGGAATGGGGATAAACGCGAGGAAAAACGCGAGAAAAAGCATCCGCGACGCGGGGGCATCGGTCGTCTCGGCCATGGCGAACATCAGCGGCAGGCCGAGCAGCAGGACCGACCAGCTCGAAAGGACCAGGCTTTCGAGATACTTGAGCGTGACCACGTCGAGGGGGGCCAGCGG
Source organism: Phycisphaerae bacterium (assembly GCA_041748515.1). GTDB lineage: Bacteria > Planctomycetota > Phycisphaerae > UBA1845 > UBA1845 > JBGTDB01. The sequence goes on along the minus strand of JBGTDB010000192.1, from coordinate 916 downwards.
CAGGGTCAGGAGGAAAGGCGACTCGTGGCGGTTGAACAACAGGCCGTGAACGATGATGGCGTTGGAAAACGTCAACAGGGCGAGCATGGCCAGGAAGAAGAAGTTGAACACCAGCGGGATGGCCACTGTGGCTTCGAGCGGCGTGCGTTCGAGCTGATGGAAGACAAGCTGGAAGAGGCCGTACAGCCCGGCCCAGATGAGCCCGATCAGCAGGGCGGTGACGGCCAGCCGAACGGGGGCCTCGCGCAGAGCGCCGTGGAGGCGATTGCCAATGGCCTGGGCCCGGACGCGAAACAAGAGCCCGAGCTTCGACGCGGCGGATGGTACGGAATCGACGGCGGCTTTCATGCGGATTCAGCACGACTTCGGGGCAAAAAGTGCGTTTTTTGGGTTCGATTCCGGCATTTTTGGGTTCGTTCTCGATCTGCCATTTTCGCCGTAAGTCCTTTGCTGGCAATAGGTTACGGCAAATCCGTTTGGCTTCGTTTCGCACGGGCGCTTTTTCGAGAATGCGGAATGGGGAATGCGGAATGCGGAAAGATCGGAGCCACCGATTGATTGTCCATTCACTCTCAACGCGCGCGGATTCATGGGACTCTTCTTCGTGGAATTAAGCACCATGAATAACGCGCGTGGCGCGCGATGAACGACAGGGAACTGACCGATCGGATCGGCCGATCCGTTGGTCATCATGGCCCCAGTTCGGATTCGACTCGACTTGGGCAACCCAGCTTACTCCTGCTTGGTATTCATCTCCCCGATTATGAAGGAGCGCTGTCCCTCGTTTGAGTCCTCGTGGATCCAAAGCTCGATTGTATCGAAAAGGGTGACAAATGTCGGAAGCACGCTGTAAAACGTCGTCGTCCCATCGACTTTCTTCAAACTCTGATATTCCTTCCTCCGGGATTCATTGATT
>JBGTDB010000191.1:0-2970 GCA_041748515.1 Phycisphaerae bacterium | reverse complement strand
CGCTGTACGTCTAGCCCGCCAACCGTGGAACTGCCCAAAAATGCGTCAATTAGCCGGGCTATGGACCTTGAGTGAACACTCATCCAGCCGCATGATAACCGCGAGCCCTTTGGGCTTGGCGCTTCCCGGTACTGGAACTATCCAAGGAACAATATTTTATGCGAATGTCAGACATCCGACTCCGAGGCTTCGGGATCTTCCTGTTAGTCCCGGCGATCGTGGCCGGAACTGGCTGCTCGTTCCAGCCTTCCAATGGCGACGATCCTCCGAATGGAAACGGCGCCGAGCCGGGTACCGTGCTGATCGTCTTTCGTAACCTCAGCCTCTCCGACGCCGTCCAAGTCAATTTCCATGCCTCCGAGGGACCGTTCGGCGTCCTCCCGGATGAGCTGTTCATTGAAGCCAACCTTATCACGCGCGATATTGGCGTCGCCGGCACCGGAATCATCCAGCCGCAGGGATTCGATTTTCTCCGCGACTTTCCGTGCTCGGGGGACCTGGTTCTTGGTACAAGCGGGGGGCACTTTCTCGACAACGAATCCGGCGACCAAACCGGCATCGGACCTGTGCGATGGGCACAGGCTTCGGCGCTGGGTTTCTGCGGCGGGGCGGTTACCTTCACATTTAACAGCAGCGGCGGCCAGTTCACCACTGAATTCTCCATTATCCACTCTGTTTCCTCACTACCTGCGCCATGAACGCGGCTCAAAGGCTTGTCTTAAGTGGCGTGGTTACCGCCGCAGCATTGGCGATCGCACCGCCGTTTCGATCGGGTAATGGAAATCGCGCATGCGCAGAGTCGCCTGATCAAGCCTCGGAATCATTGAATGAATTACTGATCGCCTATTTCACTGAAAACGATCCGGACGTGCGCGCCGGAATCGCAGGCCAAGTCGAGCGACTTGCTAATGGGTCGGCGAGCGCCGTTGCGACCGAACTCGGAAATCTAGAACTCTGGTCCAGTATTCCGGCGACAGGGAAGCTTACTGTTCGAGGGCGGGCCGGAACGCTGCGTGCCCATTGGCAAGTCCCTCGGAATTACGATCCGCGCAAGGCACTTCCGGTTGTCCTGTGCTTTCCTGAAGTCGAGCAACCGTTGGAGACGGCCGTCGCGAAAGCCCGTGAGATTCTGGGAGAGAGCATCAATAGCTTCGCCATCGTCGCAATCGACCGCGTTATCGACGGACGATTACATCAGCGTCCGGGCGCGGATGAAGAATTTCGCACGCTGATCCGGGAGCTGCGCCGAACAATTCATACAGACACCGATCGGATGTACGCCTTCGGGGTCGAGACTGGCGCGGATGCCGCGTGGATGGCCACGATCATGCACGCCGAATTGCTAGCCGGAGCCATTCTTTACTCCGGTTACCCGGCCGTGCCCTACCCGGCCGAGACCTATTCGTTGCTTCTCGCGAATCTGCAACACGTTCCGGTCCTTTCACTGTGGCATCGCGATGATCGCCGCCCGGCCGGCACCCGATTGGAGCGTGTTGCCGCCCATAATGAGGCCATCGTCGAAATCGCCCGCCGAACATCGCTGCCCATCACCGGAGTGGAAATGCCCAAACGCCAATTGGGAAGCCCGACTTCGGAGTTTCAAATCGGGCCCGATGCCTTGGCCGGCATATTCAGCCATTCACGGCTTGGCGAGCTTCAGAGTTCCCCAGCTCCGCTTGGTGCGCTCTCAGCAGTTTCGCATTGGTTTCGTCATCCGGGCCAGGGACGCGCCGATTGGTTCAGTCAATTGCGATTTCGCGGCGATTCCTGGGATGCCGAGCAAATCTCGATTCTTCCGTCGCCCAGCGTTGACAGCAGCAGATTCATTTCAAGCGTGATGCAGGACCATCTTGCCTACCTGGATGGCAGCGTTCGCGACAATGAGTTCATTCTGAGGTCGATCCGCTCCGCGGAGATTGAAATTCAGCTCCGCCCCGGTCTTGTGGATTTCAGCCGTCCCCTGAAAGTGACATGCAATGGCATCAAGCGATTTGACGGCCCGATTGAGCCCAGCATAGCCACGATGCTCGAATCCGCTCACCGAACGTGGGATTTCCAGCGGCCGACGTGGGCCAGGCTGATCCTTTCGATCCAATCCGATTCCCCGATGCCTTGAGGGTGATCACGGTTGGTTTGTGAGCGACGGGCCTGATTCATTGCTCTTGCGGCAGGTGATAGTCAATAATCAGTTTCACGATGCGTCGCGCGGTTTCGGCCGTTCCGGCGTCGCCGGTCACCTGGCAGGTGACGTATGCGCCCTCCATCACAATGGACAGTTCCTTGGCCAGCGCGTCAGGGTCGCAGGCGTTGGCAAAGCCCGCCAGTTCGCGGATGATCGCCTCCATGGCCGTCTTGTGTTCGACTGCGGCCTGATGCGCCGGATCGTGTGGCAGGGGGAACTGTACGGCCACGTTGACGAAGAAGCATCCGTTGAAGTCGCCGCAGCCGAATAGCTCGGTCAGCGCGTCTGAAACCGCGAGGAGCTGGCCGCGCGCCGACGGACCGCCATGCCGCTTAAGCATCTCGCGAAACGTGTCCTGCCACCAGCGGTCGTGCCAGCGCAAGACTTCAAAGACCAGATCGTCCTTGCTCTCAAAGTGATTGTAGAAAGTCGTCTTGGTGACGCCGACCTTGTCCAGAATCGCATCCAGCGAAACCGCGTGAAAGCCGGTTCGATAAAACATCTCATGCGCTGTGTGAATGATGCGATCTCTTGCGGGTTCGGCCATCGAAATCCTCTCCCAGAGTGCCTCAACGTCTACCCGGGGCCCGGCCAGTGTCGGATTTTGGACCGTAATACAGGCCCCGGACAATCCGCACGATCGAGGGTCTACTCCGAAGCACGCGGCCAAATCGACCAAGAGCAACCGGGCGAGAGTTTACCACAAGTCAACCCAGAATGGACCGGTAGTCAATTGGTTTAGGCGTACGCGCAGCGCATACTTCAATCTGCCGCGGCAATCGGTGCAT